>NZ_ATHV01000006.1 GCF_000422205.1 Desulfovibrio sp. X2 | reverse complement strand
TTTTTACAAGCAGAAGACGGCATACGAGATTAGCTCCCGGTCTCGGCATTCCTGCTGAACCGCTCTTCCGATCTTGTTTCGGATCGTATCATGTCCCGTGCGCGGCTTTGGCCCGAATCAGGACAGGGTCTCCTGCACCACGCCGCGCAGGGTCTGGGCCAGGCTGTTGATCTCGGTCACGGCCGTGGTGGCGCGGCCCATTTCCTGCGAGGTCTCGTCGCAGGACCGGCGCACGGCCTCGACCGAGACGTTTATCTGCTCGCTCGAGGCGGACTGCTGCTCCGAGGCCGCGGCGATTGCGCGGATGCGGTCCGTGGTCTGCAGGACCAGGGAGACGATCTCCTTGAGCGCGGAGCCCGACTCACCGGCCAGCTGCGAGGAGAGCTCCACGGCCTGGGCGGCCTTGTCCATGCCCTCCACGTTGGCCCTGGTGTCCTGCTGGATGGCGAGGATGGAGTCGCCCACTTCCTTGGTGGCGTTCATGGTCTTTTCCGCCAGCTTCCTGACCTCGTCGGCCACGACCGCGAAGCCCCGGCCCGCATCTCCGGCGCGCGCCGCCTCGATGGCGGCGTTCAGGGCAAGCAGGTTGGTCTGGTCGGCGATGTCCGAGATGACGTCCATGATCCGGCCGATGGCCTCGGCCCGTCTGCCCAGGCCGTCCAGGTTCTGCTTGAGCTCGGCCGAGAGCCTGGAGACCTCGGCGATGGCGTGCACCGCCTTCTCCACCACCTCGGCTCCCTCGTAGGCCTTGGTCTTGGCCATGTCGGCCTCGGACGCGGCGTCGCTCGCGCTGCGCGCGATCTCGAGCACGGCGGAGTTCATTTCGCCCATGGCGCGCGCCGTCTCCATGGCCCGTTCCGCCTGGCGACAGGAGTTCTGGTTGACCTCGTGCACCTGTGCGGTGAGTTCGGAGGCCGTGCCGAAGAGCTTCTGCGAGACCGTGTCGATCTGGCGCACCGCCTCGGCGATCTTCTCGCCCTGGCGGGTCAGCTTGGCCTCGGACATGCGCACGTCGGAGAGGTCGGTGTACACGCACAGGGCCGCGATCATCCTGCCCTCGAGATCGTAGAGCGGCGAGGCGTCGATGTTGATGTGGAGCTTGCGCCCCTTGCGGCCCGTGAAGACCACTTCCTTGCTGATGGAGCGCTTCTCGCGCATGGCCACGCCGAGCACCGTGTCGCGCTTCTCGCCGTAGAAGAAGACGGCCACGTTCTGACCGTAGTAGTCCTCGGGCTTTCCCGTGTGCTGAAGCATCTCGATCAGCCGCTGGTTGCCGAAGATGAAGTTTTCCTCGAGATCCGTGACCACGAACGGCGTGACCATGAAGTCCATGACGCCCTTGGCCAGGCCGAGCCGCTGCTTGAGGTCGTCGAGCATCGTCGCGCTTGCCGTGCGGGCCTCGCCGAGCACGCCGGAACCGGACGGCTCGATCCGCGCCGCGTAGTCACCGGCGTGGATGCGTCTTGCCGTCTCGGCATCGGCGCGCAGGGTGGCGATGAGCCGGGAACTGAAGACGAGGATCACCCCCCCGAGCAGCACGGCGCAAAGGACGGCGGCACCGCCGGCCACGGCGGCGCTCGTGGTCAGGGTCGGCAGGATCGCGAGCAGGGCGGCGAACAGCAGGGTGAGCACGAGGGCGAGTGCGCGGAACGATTCAATGGACATGGCGGCTTTCCTGGTTGCAGGTTGGCAGAGGCTTTTCGTTTCGGATGGAATTGATGCGGGGCACGGCCGGGATTCGGCGTGCGGGGCACGGGCAGGGCGAGCCAGCCGGAAGTCGTCCTGGATGGGGATGAAGCGTCATGCTGAGGAATCGTCGGGCAAAGCCATGCGGGTGCACCTCATCTCCCCGGTGAGTGCTCGTACAGGTAAGCAAATATGTCCTCCAGCGCGCCCAAAACATGCTGCTATCCTTCATACAATTGTAACACAAGTCCTTTTTCCCGGCTGGAACTGCCGGAGCATAGGGAGCGGGCTTCTTCAGGAAGGCCTGGAGAGAGGAGGCGCGGGCTCGTCTGCAGGGCTTCTTGCGGCCTCTCCGTCCTCCGGGAGGGGGAGGGAGGCCAGGACGCGCACGAGGTCCTCGGTCTGGAAGGGTTTCATGAGATAGAGATCCATGCCCGCCTCCAGGAATCGCTCCCTGTCTCCGCGCAGGGCATGCGCGGTCAGGGCCACGATGGGGATACGCGCCTTGGGGCCGAGGTGGGATGCGGCCCGGATGCGCCGCGTGGCCTCGATGCCGTTGACCACCGGCATCTGGATGTCCATGAGCACGGCGTCGAAGGTTCCCTGCTCCAGGGCGGGCAGGACCTCGGCGCCGTTGCCCGCACAGGTCACGTGGTGTCCCATCTTCTCGAGCTGGCGCCGTATGACGAGCTGATTGATGCGCTCGTCCTCGGCCACGAGCAGGCGCAAGGGCCGGACGGCGCGCGGGGTGCCGGGCGCTTCGTCGGATCGGGCCGCCCGGTGTTGCTCGGGATCCGCCGCGGGCAGGAGGAGCGAGAAGGCGACCGTGGTGCCTTCGCCCGGCAGGCTCTCCATGCATACCTCGCCGCCCATGAGTTCCACCATCTGGCGCACGATGGGCAGTCCGAGCCCGGAACCCTGCTGGCGCCGGGCAAGGGAGGCGTCCACCTGGGTGAAGGAGTCGAAGACCTCGGACAGCTTGTCCGCGGCGATGCCGATCCCGGAATCCTCGATGCCGAAATAGACGCGGACGTGCGCCTCGCATCGGCTGGGCAGGGGCATGACCCGCACCCGGACGAAGCCTTCTTCCGTGAACTTGAGCGCGTTGCCCACGAGATTGAACAGGACCTGACGGATACGGGCGTCGTCTCCGAGGAGGGTGGGCGGCAGGTGCGGATCGAGGTCCCACTGCAGGCGGATGTCTTTCTCCTTGGCCGTGGCCGCGAACGAGCTGACCACCATGCCGATGAGCCCGCTGAGCGAGAAGGCTTCGGAGCGCAGCGACATCTTGCCCGCCTGCAGTCGGGTGAGATCGAGAATGTCGTTGAGCACGGCCAGGAGATGGCGGCCGGATTCCCGGGCGATGTCGGCGTAGCCCGTCTGCTCCTCGTCGAGCGTGGTGGAGGAGAGAAGCTGGAGCATGCCGAGCACGCCGTGCAGGGGGGTCCTGATCTCGTGGCTCATGTTGGCCAGGAACTCGGACTTGGCCCTGTTCGCGGCCTCGGCGGACTCCTTGGCCCTGCGCAGCCCGTCCTCGGCCCTGGTCCGTTCCGTGACGTCGCTTACGAGCAGGGCGAATTTGTCCTGCTCGGGGCGGTAGGCGGAGAATTCGAAATGCCTGTCCAGGCGCGGGCTGTAGAGTTCGGCCGTGGAGGGAGCGGGGTCATCGGCCATGCGCTTGTAGTCCTCGATCCAGCCCGGCTCCACCTCCGGAAGTATCTCGCCGGACGTCCGGCCGAGGATGTCGGTGCGCGCCAGTCCGGTCAGCCGCTCGAAGGCCGGATTGACCTCGATGAAGCGGACGTCCTTTGCGCCGTCCGGCCCAGGGATGATCTCGTGCAGGGCGAAGCCGCTGCGCAGGTTCTCGAACAGGGCATGGTAGCGCCTCTCGCTCGTGCGCAGCGCGGCCTCGGCAGCGCGGCGCTCCCCGATGTCGCGCGAAACGCCGAGGAATCCCTCGATATCCCCGTCCGCGCCGAGCAGGGGGCGGAAGACGACTTCCACCCACACCGGGGAGCCGTCGGCATGGAGCAGCTCGAGTTCGAAACGGCTGACATGCCCGTGCTCCCCACGCCCGACGTCGACGAACAGCTTTCTGCTCGCGCGTTGCAGCGTCGCCCACGAGCGCGGCGTCATCGTCGCCGCGAGATCCTCGTCGAGGGCCTGGCGGACGCCGATGCCCCTGAGTGTCTGGATGGAAGGAGAGACGTAGGTCAGGGACAGTTCGGGAGACACGGTCCAGATGACGTCCTCGACCGTCTCCTCGATGAGGCGGCGGACCAGGCTGCTTTTGCGCGGGGGCTTCCCCCGCCTGCCGCGTGTCGTTTTACGCATGGCTTTTTTCCTCACTGTGCACGATACGTGAGGCGAACCAGGCGATAAAGCGTAAAATCGCGCCCGCCTCCCGTCACGCGTTGCCCTGGCCGCGGTGGGGGCGTAGAAAGGATCAGGAGGGAAGGTCCATGCGGGTGAAAGTGGTCGGAGCAGGGCTTGTCCAGCTGCCGAACGACGTGGTGGCCCATTTCGGCCTTTCTGCCGGAGACGAGGTCGAGGTCTTCCTGGACGGTGACCGTGCTGTCCTCTACCCGGTGCGCCGCGGTGGCGACGAGGACGGGAATCGGGACGGCGGCGCCATCCTCGAGGCGGAATCCGTCAGGAAATCCCTCGAACGCCGTCTGCGCGAGGAGTTCGACTAGCCGTCCGTGTCAGGGGCAGACCTTCCACGGTTCGTTGATTCCGCGCTCTGTGGCCTCCATGGTCAGGTCGCTGGGCAGAAGGTCGGCCGCGAACGGGGTCAGGGGCTGGTAGCTGTAGCGCACCTCCACCTGGACCATCTCGCAGGGGCCGCCCGGGTCCGCTCCGGTGCAGGGCAGGCTCATGTCTGGCTTGGTCCGGCTGCACACGTCCACGTCCATGACCGGCGAATTGCCGGGCAGGTCTTCCTGCATGAGCCTGGCCTGGGCCACGATCTGCGAGAGGCGGCTGCCGTCCTCGTCCCCCTGGCCCGTGGTCGCGAATCGCACCGCGGTCTGGGCGGACTTGTGCAGCGTGAGCCAGGCGCGGAACATGTTCCCGCCCTCGATGAGCAGCATGGAGAGCGCGATCATCGCGGGAAAAAACAGCGCGAATTCGACCACGCTCGACCCGCGTTCCCCGTCCCGCCTTCTTCCGAACATGGCGTGCATCACCGCCTCCTATTTGATGAGCCGCAGTCCGAGCTGGCGGCCGATCTGCTTGAAGATGTCGTCGAGGTCGTTGGTCGAAGGGGCGTTGAAGTAGTGGTCGGTCGTTCCCGCGCGGCTCGAGGCCACGGCCTTCATCAGCGTGATGTCGGTGGAGTCCGAGTCGCCGTAGCGGATGGAGAATATCTCGATGCCCGCGTCCTTGGCCTTCTGGGCCTCGTCGAGCATGGCCTGGTTCAGCGCGCCGCCGTTCTCGCAATGGCTGTGGGTGTCGCCCATGCCGTAGTAGGCGTTGGTCCAGTAGTTGTTGGGGTCGTAGGTGGCCGCGTAGTTGCCGCCGCACTTTCCGTCCTCGGTGTCGCCGTCCGTGAGCAGGATCATGATCTTCCTGTACTTGGGGTCCGAGCTGGCCTGGGTGTAGGGCGCCGTCGGCGTGAGCACGTTGCGGCCCCACTTGATGCCTTCTGAGATGACCGTGCCCGAGGCCGGGCCGTCCGCTGTGTGCGTGGCCAACGAGGCGAAGATGTCGCTGCGGTTCGAGGTCAGGGGGAGGATTTCGGGGATGTTGCTGCAGGTGTCCAGGTCGATGGAATTGCGCCTGTAGGAGGGCAGCGCCCAGTACATGGACATGAAGGCGGAGTTGATGCCCGTGTTCACGGAGCCGTCCGCGTTGCGGCAACCGGCGGGCAGACCGTCCACGTTCGAGCCGACGCGCACCTTGCCGCGGAAGCCGACCAGGCCGATCTTGGTGTCGGCGGCGCCCCCGGCGGGCAGGATGAGGTCGATGAGGTTCGCTGTGGCGCTCTTGACCATGGTGATCGGCGTGCCCCTCATGCTGCCCGTGTTGTCGAGCACGAAGACCACCTCGAGATTGTTGTAGCCTGCCGTGGCGCTGGCCGTGACCCACTTGTCGCCGACGCCCAGGACCTGCATGAGGAGCATGGGCACCTTGGCCTTGGTGGTGACCGTGACGCTGCGGTAGATGGTGCCGGGGGTGAGGGATTCCACCACGGCGTCGGGCAGGTTCGTGGTCAGGAGCTGGTTGACCGCCTGGGAGACCTTGCCCTTGCTGAGGTCCGGATCGTCGGGCAGCTTGAGGCTTCCGGCCAGCACTGCGGCGTCCGTGGCCGCCTGCAGGCGTGTCTGGGCCAGGTATAGGTTGCCCAGATCCACGGCCATGCCGACCGCACCCACGAGCACCGGCAGGAGAACGGCGAGGAGGACGGGCGACGCGCCCAGATCCCCCGCGAGCCTGGCGAGCCTACGAAAGAGGCATTGTAGTGCGGGCCTTGAAGACCGGGGCGCTCGCGATGAGCGAGTTGAGCAGTCCGTCGGCTCCGTAGAAAGACTGGTAGGCATACTGTACCTCGACGGTCACGGTATTGGTGGCGGAATCGGTGGTCACGGAGGTTGTCGGCGAATTCCCGCTGAGGTCGGCGGTGAGCGCCTTGACCACGGCCGGAGCCTCCGTGGAGTTGCCGTCGCGAAGGATGGTGCGCGCCGCCTCGCGGCTGGCGTCGACGAGGGTGGCGTACACGCGCACGGCGTTGGCTCCCTCGACCATCAGGCCGAAGAGCAGGACGAGCATCGGCAGGACAAGGGCGAATTCCACGGCCATGACGCCGCGCTCGGATTCCCGGCCCCTGATCAATCTTCTGATGAGTTCGTAGTTCATGGCATACGCTCCGCTGCACACCTTAAAGCAATGGTTATGCCAAGTTCATCATAGCCTTCGTTTTGCAAAAATTATTTATTATTTCAGTGGCTTGTTTTGCAAGTGGCCTAATCCATCATTTGGGGAAAAAAGCTTGACTCAACCAAAATATGTGGTCATCGTTCCATGAAAAATGGATGAAGGCATACCTGCCGCATCCCGGAACAGCACAGCCCGTACGCCAGAGGTCTATATACTATGGATAGGACAGACAGCGCTCCGCGCATCCTCATCGTCGACGACGACATCGCCTTCCAGGGAATGCTGCGCGAGGCGGTCGGCGAGAAGGGATTCGCCGTGGACTGCGCCGCCTCCGCGGAGGAGGGCATCCGCACCGCCGCCTCGGGCGTCTACAATCTCATCCTGCTGGATGTCCGCCTGCCGGGCATGAGCGGCATAGAGGCCATACCCCACTTCCGTGAGGCCAGCCCGAGCACGGAGATCATCATCATGACCGCCTACGCGGAAAAGGACTCGGCCGTGCAGGCCATCCGCCGCGGGGCCTACGACTATTTCACCAAGCCTTTCTCCCTGGCCGAGATGGAGATCGTCATCCGCCGCGCCCTGGAGAAACAGCGCCTGCAGCGGCAGGTGCGCTCGTTGCGCCGCACCCTGGACAAGGAGGGGCCGCTCGGCCGGATCATCGGCCAGGGCGAGGCCATGTGGCGGGTGAAGGATCTGATCGAGCGCGTCGCGCCGCTGGACTCCACGGTCCTGGTCATCGGCGAGACCGGCACGGGCAAGGAGCTCGTGGCCGACACGGTCCACGCGCTGTCCGCCCGGGCGGAGGGCCCCTTCGTCAAGGTCAACTGCGCGGCCATCCCCGAGAACCTGCTGGAGAGCGAGCTCTTCGGCCACGAGAAGGGCGCCTTCACGGGAGCCCTGGCCACGCGGCGCGGGAAGTTCGAGCTGGCCTCGGGCGGAACCATCCTGCTCGACGAGATCGGCGACATGCCTCTGCATCTCCAGCCCAAACTCCTGCGCGCCGTGGAGCTCAAGCAGATCGAGCGCGTGGGCGGCTCGCGCCCCATCGCCTGCGACGTGCGCATCGTGGCCGCCACCAACGTGGATCTGGCCGCGCAGGTCAAGGAGCGCAAGTTCCGCGAGGACCTCTTCTACCGCCTCAACGTGGCGTCCATACACCTACCTCCCCTGCGCGAGCGCAAGGACGACCTGCCCCAGCTCGCGGAGTTCTTCCTCACGCGGCTCGCGGCCAAGCTCAAGACCGGGCTGCCCCGCCTCTCCTCGCAGGCCATGCGCGCCCTGTTCGACTACGACTGGCCCGGCAACGTGCGCCAACTGGCCAACGTGCTCGAGCGCGCGGCCATCTTCCGCCACGGCGAGGAGATCAGCGCCGAAGACATCGATTTCGGATACGGCGGCGCGCGCAGCAGGGACACGGCCCCGGCCGCCGTCCCCATGCAGGTGGATCCCTCCCTGCCCCTGCGCGAGGCCGTGACCCTCTACGAGAAGAACCTCATCCTTTCCGCCCTGCGCCAGGCGGGCGGCGTGCAGACCGAGGCGGCTAAGCTGCTCGGCATCTCCGCCAAGAACCTCTGGAACAAGCTTCAGAAGCACTCCATCGACCCGACTTCAATGGAGTGATGCGCCTCACGACAGCCTTTCTATTTATAATGGATGACTCCCTGTTTCTTGTACTGCCATATTTATCCTGAAATTTCAAAATCTTATATATCTGAACAGCCGTTTAAAAAGCTTCTTTCCTTTCTTTCTTCTCCCTGAATAATGGATCGATTTCCGCTATCGGTAGCGCCCAGAAGAGGGGTGCACGTATTTCTGTGCGTTGCGCTCAGTCATATATCATACCGTAATTAAACAATTTTTAAATATTCTGCGGGATTTTCTTCCGTCTCGGACGGGGTTGGCACGCAGGTTGCCTTTAAGAGGGCATCGGCACGGGGAAATGGCCCCCCCACCTGGAAAATTTCAGAACACCATTCATTCAAGGAGAGGAACACAATGAAGACCATCATGAAGCTGATCCGCAACGACGAAGGCGCCACCGCTCTTGAGTACGGCCTGATCGCCGCCCTGATCGCCGCCGCCATCGTGACCGCCGTCACCACCCTGGGCACCAACGTGTCCAACACCTTCAACCAGATCGCGAGCAAGATGAGCGTCACGCCCGCCAGCTAGGCAGGCCAGGACATTCGCCTCGTCGCGAAAGGGGTGGCGCCCGGGCGATCAACCGCCAGGTGCCACCCCTTTCACATCGCTTCTGAGGCTCACGCGCGAACCTAGGGGGAGACATGGACATCGCGCTCAACGGTTTTCTTTCGATCGTTCTCGCCATCGCCTGCGTCACGGACGTCCGCGAGCAGCGCATTCCCAACTGGCTGACCTATCCCGCCATGGTCGTCGCCCTTGCGGCGCACGGCATCCTCGGCGGCTCCGGTGGATTCCTCTTTTCTCTTTCCGGGCTCGGCGTGGGCTTCGGCCTCATGCTCCTGCCGTTCCTCATGGGCGTCATGGGCGCGGGCGACGTGAAACTCCTCGCCGCGGCCGGGGCGGTCATGGGAACGTGGTGGATCGTCGAGGCCTTCATCCTGACGAGCCTCTTCGGCGGCGTGTACGCGCTGGCCGTGATCTGCTGCCGCCGCACCGCGTTCCGCGCCCGCCTGCTGGCGCTCAAGGACTCGCTCCTTCTGACCGCGGCCACGGGCAGCCTGACCTGGACCGCTCCGACGGACGACACCCGCCTGCCCCGTCTGTGCTACGGCCTGGCCATCGCCGCCGGCTGCTGGGCCCGCATGGCCATGGCCGTCTGGACCCCTGACCTGCTGCACCTGGGATAGCCGTCATGAGCAAGGGGAAGACTTTTCTGCAGATCGGCGTCGCCGCCTTCATGGCCCTCATGGCCGGCGGCATCGCGTTGTACTGGATGGCCTCTGTGAGGACGGCCGAAAAGCCTGCCGTGGCCCCCGAGACCTCGCCTGTGGTCGTGGCGTCGCGCATCCTGTCCCCGGGCACCAAGATCGCCCCGGGGATGCTCAAGACAGTGCCCTATCTGAAGGAGAGCGTCCCGGACCAGTCCTTCTCCGACCTCAAGGAGCTCGACGGCAGGGTCCTGGTCGCTCCCCTCAGCCAGGGCGAGCCCGTGACCCGCGCCAAGCTGGCCGATAACGCCATCGCCATGGGCGGCGTGAGCGCGCTCATCGATCCCGGCCACCGCGCCGTGTCCGTGATGGGCAACAAGGTCATGGGGCTCGCGGGCTTCGTCCGTCCCGGCAACCGCGTGGACGTGCTCGTGACCATGGACAACGACGGCAAGAAGGGCCATGGGGCCGAACATCCCCATCCCTTCAGCAAGATCGTGCTCGAGAACATCCTGGTGCTGGCCACGGGCGAGAAGCTCGATGCCGGCGAAGACGGCAAGGCGGCTCCCGTGGACGTCTACACCCTGGAGGTCACTCCCGAGGAGTCGGAGCGCCTGGCTCTTGCCGCTTCCAAGGGCATGCTCAACTTCGCCCTGCGCAGCACGCTGGACGATAGCAAGGTGCTGACGAGCGGCGCGGACGTGCCCCAGACCCTCTCGGCGCTCTCACCTGCGCGCAAGGTCGTGCACGGCAGGAAGCTGATGCAGGTCGAGATCATCACCGGCAGCGCGCGCAAGAAGCTGTCTTTCTAGGAGACGTGCCATGTCCACCGGACGCATCATCCTCATAGCCCTGATTCTTGTTTTCCTGGCCGGCACCGAGGCCCACGCCGTTCCGGCCGACGCCACCGGCATCACGCCGACACGGGTGGACCTCACCACCGGGCATTCCCTGGTCCTGAACGTGCCCGAGAACGTCTCGCGCGTGGCCCTGGCCTCGCCGGACATCGCCGACGTGATGCTGCTCTCGCCGCGCCAGATCTACCTGAACGCCAAGAAGACCGGCTCCACCAGCCTGACCGTGTGGGTCGCGAGCGGCCGCGTGTCCGCGGTCTACGACCTGATCGTGACCCCGGACGTGACGCCGCTCAAAGAGATGCTGCACAAGATCCTGCCCGAGGAGCGCGGCATCCACGTCATGGTGGCGGGCGACTCCGTGACCCTTTCCGGCACGGCCAGCAGCGCCGCCTCCCTTTCCTCGGCCGTGACCCTGGCCGAGGCCTACGCCCCCAAGAAGGTGGTCAATCTCATGCGGGTGGGCGGCGTGCAGCAGGTCATGCTCGAGGTCCGCGTGGCCGAGATGAGCCGCACCCTGGCCAGGCGCCTGGGCATCAACCTCGCCTACGCCTTCGAGGGACAGCTCCTGCACGGGCAGGTCTTCCACACCTTCCTCAACCAGCTCACTGCCTTCGACAAGGAAGGCAAGTTCATCCTCTCCAACGACGTGGACATGGCCTTCACCTTCAAGCAGGGCGGGGCCTACTGGAGCGCCTTCATCGACGCCTTGAAGGAGAACGGGGTGGTCAAGGTCCTGGCCGAGCCGAACCTCGTCTGCCTGTCCGGCGAGAAGGCCGACTTCCTGGCCGGCGGCGAGATCCCCATCCCCATCCCTCAGGGACTCGGCACCGTGGCCGTGCAGTTCAAGTCCTTCGGCGTGGGCCTCTCCTTCAGGCCCACGGTCCTCGGCGGCAAGCGCATCAGCCTCGAGGTCAACCCCGAGGTCTCCGAACTCGACTTCAGCAACGCCATCTCCATCTCGGGCGTGACCATCCCGGCCATCACCACGCGCCGCGCTTCCACGGTGGTGGAGCTGGACAGCGGACAGAGCTTCGCCATCGCCGGGCTCATCAAGGACTCCATGCGCGAGGACGTGCAGCGCTTCCCCGTGCTCGGCGACGTGCCCATCCTGGGCAGCCTGTTTCGCGATTCGGCCTTTCAGAAGAACGAGAGCGAGCTCGTGATCATCGTCACCCCGCATCTGGTCAAGCCGCTGGACATGGCCGCGCAGACCCTGCCCACGGACGGTTTCAAGGAGCCGAACGACGTGGAGTTCTACCTCTTCGGCGACACCCAGGGCGGCAGATTCGACCTGGGGCTCAACTCGGCCCCGGCCGTCAAGGGCTCCGGACCCGAGTCGGGCTTCGACGGCGAGTTCGGCCACACCCTTCCCCAGTAGGCAGGCAGGAGAAAACGTCATGAGAATCATCTTGCTGATCCCCGTCCTTCTCCTGGCCCTGAGCGCGGCCTCGTGCTCGACCCTGTACCCTCAGGAGCCCGTCCCGGCCCCGATGGGCGGTTCGGTGCGCGCGGCCGTGGCCTCGCAGACGCTTGACCCCAGCCCGGCCGAGCCGACTCCCGTGACCGGGCTGGACGGCCAGAAGGCCGACGCAGTGATGAAGAACTTCCGCATGGTCAACAAGACTCCCCTGGTGCAGTCGAACAATTCGCAGGGGAGTTTCTCCGTCAAGGTGAGCCGATAGCAGGAGGAGCCCGTGAGCAACGCCATTCCCCTTACCCTTGCCGTCCGCACGCCCGGCCTGCGCGAGCGTCTCGCCGAAATCCTGGCCGCGAATGCGAACTATGCGCTGCTGGAGCAGGACGCCCCGGCTGAAGGCTCCCTGCTCGTCTTCGAGCCCGGCGACGAGCCCGGCGAGGATCTCGCCCGCCTCGGACGAGCCCTCGCGCGCGGCGTGGTGCGCGACATCTTCATGGTCACGCTGGAAAAGGATCCCGCGTTCCTGGTCGAGGCCGTGCGCGCCGGTGTGCGCGAGATCCTGCTGCTCCCCCTGCGTGAGGGCGAGTTCGAGCAGGCGCTGCAGCGGTACACCGCCGGCCAGCGCCAGATGGCGGGCACGGTAGGCGACGGCCGCCTCTCCGACGGCCGCGGCCGCGTGGTGGCGGTCATGGGCGTCAAGCACGGCATGGGCGCGACCACCCTGGCCGTGAACCTCGCGGTGGCCATGTCCGGCCACGGCGGCACAGCCCTCCTGGACATGGTCAGGCCCGGCCCGGAGATCCCTTTCTTCCTGGACGTCGAGTACGCCTGGTCCTGGGCCGAGGCGGCACGCGATCCCGCTCGCTGCGACACGGCCTTCTTCCAGGGGCTTTTGGCCGAACATTCCTCCGGCGTTCGCCTGCTGCCCGGACCGAACGAGGCTTCCGAGCAGGACCTGCTGACGGCCGAGACGGCCGAGATGCTCCTGGACCGGGCCTGCGAGGTCGCCGACAGCGTGGTCGTGGACCTGCCGCCCGTGCTCGACGATGCCGCGCTCGCCGTGCTGCGCAAGGCGGACGAGATCGTTCTGGTCATGAACCTGACCCTGCCGTGTCTGGCCGCGGCGCGCAGCATGCTCGAAGGCATCCGCGCCGAGGACGAGGCCCTGGGGGAGCGGGTGAGGCTGGTCGGCAACCGCTGGCTCAAGGACCAGGAGATCGGCCCGGCCGACGTGCAGGGGCTTTTGCAAAAGCCCGTCACCCGCCTCGTGCCGGACGACGCGGCGGCCTGCATGCAGGCCGTGAACCGCGGCAAGCCCCTAGTGGACGTGGCGCCCAAGAGCGGCGTGGCCAAGGCCATGCGGCATCTGGCCGCGGAGCTCGGCCCTGTGCCCGTGGCCGCTCCCAAGTCCGCGCGCAAGGGACTTCTTCCGCGCGTGCTCGGCGTCATCCGCCGGAGTGGCGGGCAGACCGGCGGGCAGACCGTGGACCGTAAGAACAGCGCCCCGCAGCCCGTCTAGAGGAGCACCTCATGGATCTCGCAGCCAGACTGACCCGCGCTTCCGCCCCGGCCCGCACTGCCGCGCAGCAGCCCCGGCGCCCGGCCGCCCCCGCGGCCCCGGCTCCCGCCGCCGCGACGGTTGCCGCGCCCGCTCCGGCCAAGCAGGCCCGCGAGCAGAGCGACGGCTACTACGAGCTCAAGACGCGCATCCACGACCGCCTGCTCGACCTCCTCGACCTCTCCATGCTGGACAAGGTTCCCGAGGTCGAGGTCAGGGCGGAGATCGCGCGCCTCGGCGAGCGCATCCTGCGCGAGGATTTCGCCCAGTCCCCACTCAACTCCTCCGAGCGCCTGGCGCTCATCGCCGAGATCCAGGACGAGGTGCTCGGCCTCGGGCCGCTCGAGCCGTTCCTCAAGGACGACACGGTCAACGACATCCTGGTCAATTCCTACCTGCACATCTACGTGGAACGGCACGGCAAGCTCGAGTGCACGGGCGCGCGCTTCAAGGACGAGGGGCACCTGCGCCGGATCATCGACCGCATCGTCTCGCGCGTGGGCCGTCGCATCGACGAATCCTCCCCCATGGTCGACGCCCGTCTCATGGACGGCAGCCGCGTCAACGCCATCATCCCGCCCCTGGCCATCGACGGCGCCTCGGTTTCCATCCGCAAGTTCTCCCGCGACCCCCTGGAACTCGATGACCTGGTCCGCTTCGGCGCCGTCATCCCGCTGATCGGCGATGTGCTCAAGGGCATCGTGCGCGCCCGCCTGAACATCCTCATCAGCGGCGGCACCGGCTCGGGCAAGACTACGCTGCTGAACGTGCTTTCGCGCTTCATCCCCTCGGACGAGCGCATCGTGACCATCGAGGACGCGGCCGAGCTGCAGCTCAAGCAGGACCACGTGGTGCGCCTGGAGACCAGGCCGCAGAACATCGAGGGCAGGGGAGAGGTGACGCAGCGCGACCTGGTCAAGAACTGCCTGCGCATGCGTCCGGACCGCATCATCATCGGCGAGGTGCGCGGCGCCGAGGCCCTGGACATGCTCCAGGCCATGAACACCGGCCACGACGGCTCCCTGACCACCATCCACGCCAACACCCCGCGCGATGCGCTCATGCGCCTGGAGACCATGGTCTCCATGGCCGGCATGAACCTCCCGGCCACGGCCATGCGGCGTTTCATCAGCTCGGCCATCGACGTGATCATCCAGGGCCAGCGCCTGGCGGACGGCAGCCGCAAGGTCGTCAGTTTCCAGGAGGTCACGGGCATGGAGGGCGAGATGATCACCATGCAGGAGATCTTCCGTTTCGAGCAGACCGGCATCGACGGGAAGGGCAAGGTCGAGGGCTACTTCCGCACCATGGGCGTCCGCCCCCGTTTCGCCGAGCGGCTGGAGGCCATGGGCGTCAAGCTCGCCGAGAACATTTTCGCGCCGTCCGAGTGGCGGCCGTAGGAGGGGACCATGGCCTGGCTGGCGCTGGCTCTTGGGATCGCGGCGGTGTTCCTGATCGTGAACGCTCTCATCGGGCTCCTCTTTCCGACGAACGAGGCCCGCGACGAGGCCAAGGAGCGGCTCGACCGCCTGGCGGCCCAGGGGCTCGGTCCCGTCTCCGCCGGCATCCTGCGCCAGAGTTCGCGCGGCAACGACAAGAGCCTGTTCGAGCGCCTGGCCCAGGCCGCGGACATCTCGGAGATGGTCCGCCGCGCCGGACTCAAGACGTCGGGCGGCACCATCGTCCTCGCGGCCGCGGTCGCGGGACTCCTTTTCTACATCCTGGGACTGCTGCTCCTGAACGGCCTGGTCGCCTTTCTCCTGGCCCCCGTGGGAGCGCTGCTGCCGTATTTCTGGCTCAAGCGCCGGGTCACCGCCCGCATGAAGAAGTTCGAGCGCCAGCTGCCGGATGCCTTGGACCTCGTGGGGCGCGCGCTCATGGCCGGACACGCCTTCACCGGCTCGTTGCGCATGATCGCGGACGAGTGCGACGATCCCATCGGCCCGGAATTCGCCAAGACGCTCGACGAGATCAACTTCGGCCTGTCCGTGGACGAGGCCATGAACAACCTCCTGCGCCGCATCGACTCCCTCGACCTCAAGCTCTTCGTGGTCTCCGTGCACATCCAGCGCGAGTCCGGCGGCAACCTGACCGAGCTCGTGACCTGCATCGCCACGCTGATCCGCGAACGCTTCAAGCTCGCAGGCAAGATCCGCACCCTCTCGGCCGAGGGCAAGCTTTCGGCCATCATCCTCGTCTGCCTGCCCTTCGCCGTGGGACTCATCATCTACGTTCTGAACCCGGGCTACATAAGCGTCCTGTGGACCAAGGAGCTCGGCAAGATCATGCTCCTGGGCGCGGGCATAAGCATGGCCAAGGGCATCTTCTGGATCCGCCGCATGGTCAACATCCAGGTCTAGGGAGGACGTCATGACGACCACCGTTCTGCCTTTCGTCGCGCTCCTCTTCCTCGTGCTTTCCGTCTTCATGGCCATGCTCGTCCTGGCCAGGTTCCTGCCGGGCAACCGGGAGACCGTTCGTGTGCGCGAGCGCCTGGAGCGCGCCGCCGGGCGCATGGTCCTGGTCACCGAGGAATCCGCTCCCAGGGTGCGGCTGCGTCTGAAGAGCTGGTTCGTGGAGCAGGTGGGCAGGATCGGCGAGAAGATCGCCCCCAAGGATCGGGAAACCCTGACCGCGCAGCGCGTCCGTTTCCTGCAGGCGGGACTGCGCAGCGCGCACGCGCCCCTGGTCTTCTGGGGCTCGCGCTTCGTGCTGGTCCTCGTCTTCGTCGGCCTGGCCTTCGTCATGCGCTTCGCCGTGCCGCTGCCCGCCGTCAAGAAGCTCTTCGCCCTGCTGGCCGCGGGCGGCGGGTGCCTCGGCTACTATCTGCCCGAGCTGTGGCTGCGTTCGCGCACCAACAACCGCAAGCGGACCCTGCTGAACGAGCTGCCCGACGCCCTGGATCTCCTCGTGGTCTGCGTGGAAGCGGGCATGGGGCTCGACCAGGCCATCGAGCGGGTGTCGCACGAGGTCAGCGTGAGCGCCCCGGAGATCTGCCGCGAACTCCAGCATCTGACCCTCGAGCTGCGCGCGGGCAAGAAGCGGCACGACGCCCTGCGCAACCTTTCCATGCGCGTGGGCCTCGACGACGTGGACTCCCTGGTGACGCTCCTCATCCAGGCCGACTCCTTCGGCACGTCCGTGGCCACCACGCTGCGCGTCTATTCCGAAACCCTGCGCAACAAGCGCTTCCAGAGGGCCGAGGAGACCGCGGCCAAGCTGCCGGTCAAGCTTCTCTTCCCCCTGGTCCTGTTCATCCTGCCCGCGCTGTTCGTGGTCATCATCGGCCCGGCCGCGCTGCAGCTCATGGACGTTTTCGCCCGCATCAACCACTAGGAGGTCGTCATGCGCGTCCGTTCCCTTCTCCTGCCAACCCTTTCCGTCCTCGGACTCCTCCTGGTCCTGTCGGGATGCGCCGCCCAGAGCGATCCGCACGGCAACGAGCAGCTGCGCGACTGGATGTCCCGCCTGGACAACGCGGGCCAGGATCTGACCTATGAGCAGCACATGGCCATGGGCCGGGCCCTGGTGGAGAACGGCCAGGCCGAGCAGGCCGTGTGGCACGCGGCCAAGGCGCTGAGGCTCCGTCCGGACGATATCCAGGCGCTGCTGCTCGAGGCAGACGCCCTGCGCAGGAGCAACGAGCCGCAGAAGGCCATGGAGGCCATCAAGGCCGTGCTGGCCAAGGCGCCGGAGAATCCGGCCGCCAACCTCGAGGCCGGGCGCATCTATTTCGCGGCCGGTCTCCCGGACAAGGCCGAAGGTTTCCTGGAGAAGGCGGCCGCCATTCCCGGCCCGCAGGAATTCGAGGCGCATCTGCTGCTGGGCGCGGTCCTGGACAGCAGGGAGGACTACCAGAACGCGGTGGCGCAGTATGAAAAGGCCCTTTCCCTGCGCCCGGGAGACCTGGACGCGCTGAACAACCTGGGCGTGGCCCGGATGATGCTCGGCCAGTACGCGCAGGCCGTGGACATCTTCGGCAGGGCCGTGCGGAGCGGCGGCACCAAGCCCAGGACCTGCAACAACCTGGGCCTGGCCCTGGCCCGCCTCGGACGCAACGACGACGCCCTGCAGGCCTTCCGTTGCGCGGGAAGCGAGGCCCAGGCGCACAACAACCTCGGCTACGTGCTCTTCCTCGAGGGGGACTACGCGGGGGCCATGTACCATCTGCAGAAGGCCCTGGAGATCTCGCCCGTCTTCTACCCCCAGGCCAGCGAGAACCTGAAGCGCGTGCGCCTGGCCGCGGCCCACGCCACGCAGCCTGCCGCCGCTCCTGCTGTTCCGTCCGTGCCCGCCGCCGCTCCCGAGGTGCCGCTGGCCGTGAGCCCGGCCGCGGCCCAGCCTGCCGTGAATCCAGCCGTGCGCCAGGCCGTACATCCGGCCGCACGCCCGGCTGCGCACCCGGCGATCCAGCCGACCGCGGCGCCTGTTGCCGTTCCCGCCACCGAGCCTGCTGCGAAGCCTGACGGTGCCCAGGGAACGGGACCTGTCTCCTCGGCGGCGCCTGTCGCGCCGCAGAAGACCGTTGCCGCCAAGACCACGCATGCGGCGCAGATCGCCCAGGCGGCATCCGTGCAAAACAGGCAGGCCGCCGCCCCGAAGGTCGTTCTGGCCGCGCAGGGCGAGGCGCGCGGCTGGGGACTTCTGGTCAGCTCCTGGAAGAGCGAGGAGCACGCCCTGGCCCACGTGAGCAAGCTCGAATCGAAGGGGATCCCGGCCGCGATCGAGACGGCCGACCTGGGCGATCGCGGCACCTGGTACCGCGTGGTCTGGGGCAACTTCGCGAGCGTTCGCGAAGCCCTGGCCGCCAAGTCGTCGCCGCCGCAGGGACTCGACCTTTCCGATTCCTGCGCCGTGCCGCTGCACTCCGACGTGAATTCTGCGACCTCCCGGATGGCTGCCTCGCTCTGACATGGCCGTTCCCGTGCCGGAAGTCCGGCGATATGCGCCGCGAAGACGCCGTTCGCTGGCCGATGAGGCCGGCCGTCTTTTCTTTTTGCGCGGCACACAGTACACATCAGGGACGGCGAGCGAGGCGCCGCGTCCCATGCCGCAAGCCATTCCCCACACCTACCGCATCCTGGCGGTCGACGACGAGGAAGCGATTCTCGGGCTCTATCGCGACATCCTCTGCCTGGAAACCGAGGGTGCCCGCCTGCTCGAAGCGCTGGGGGGCGGGGAAGGGGGGGGCGGCCAGGACCAGGCCGCCCATGTTTTCGACCTGAGCCTGTGCACCGGCGCCGAGGAGGCAGTGGACACGGTGCGCCGGGCGCTCGACGAGTCCGATCCCTTTTCCGTCGCGCTCATCGACGTGCGCCTGCGCGGCACCCAGGACGGCATCGAGGCCGCGGCCCGCATCCGGGCCCTGGACCCGGGAATCGAGATCGTCATGGTCACGGGCTTCGCGGACGTCTCCTTGGCCGAGCTCAACCGCCGTGTCGCCCCGCCGGAGAAGCTCCTCTACCTGCAGAAGCCCTTCAAGCCGCAGGAGCTGCGCCAGCTCGCCCTCTCGCTGTGCACCAAGTGGCATGCGGAGCGGCAGTACCAGGACCTGAACACCATTCTCTGGGAGACGGTCGAGGAGCGCACGGCCGAACTCGGCCGGGCCAACGAGCAGCTCAAGCAGGAGCTGGCCGAGCGCGTGCAGGTGCTGGAGCGCCTCAAGCGCAGCGAGGAGCGCTACCGCCTGCTCTTCGACGAAGACATCACCGGCAACTTCGTGACCGGTGCAGACGGCCGGGTGGTGGCCTGCAACGAGGCCTTCGCCATCATTTTCGGCTACAAGACGCCGGATGAGGCCCTGGGGTTCGCCGTGCAGGACGTGCAGTTCGACGTCCTTGACGGAGTTTCCCTGTTCGATGCCCTGGCCCAGGGACGGACCCTGCGCAACATCGAGACCGCCTATCGCAGGGAGGACGGCGAGCGCATCTGGCTCATCGCCAGCTTCAACGGCGTGGAGGACGAGGACGGCGTCATCGTCGAGATCCGCGGCTACTTCTACGACATCACCGAGCGCAAGAAGCTGGAAGAGCAGCTGCGTCTGGCCCAGAAGATGGAGGCGCTCGGCACCCTGGCCGGGGGCATCGCCCACGACTTCAACAACATCCTGGGCGTGATTCTCGGCTACGCCGAGATCGTGCTCGAGGATGCGCAGCAGGGAACCTCCCTCGAACGGAGGCTTCACGCCATCGTCACCGCCGGGCAGCGCGCCCGTGATCTCGTGCAGCAGATCCTGAACTTCAGCCGCCAGGGCGGGCAGGAGAAGAAGCCGCTGCACGTGGTTCCGCTGGTCAAGGAGGCGCTGAAGCTCCTGCGCTCGAGCCTGTCCGCGAACATCGAGATCCGGCAGCGCATCGAGACCGAGGACGATCTCGTGGCCGCGGACCCGACCCAGCTGCACCAGATCCTTCTGAACCTGTGCACCAACGCGGCCCACGCCATGCGCGAGGGCGGCGGGCTCCTGGAAGTGACCGTGGCCGACGAGAGCGTGGACGCGGACATGGCCCGCACCATGCCGGGCGTGCGGCCCGGGGCCTATCTGCGCCTGTCCGTGCGCGACTCGGGCCACGGCATCGCCCCCGACCTCGTGGACAGGATCTTCGACCCCTTCTTCACCACCAAGCGTCCGGGCGAGGGCACCGGCATGGGGCTGGCCGTGGTGCACGGCATCGTGCGCAGCCACGAGGGCACGGTGAAGGTCGAGAGCGAGCCCGGCGAGGGCACGGTCTTCCACGTCCTGCTCCCCAAGACCGACCGCGCGGCCGAGGCCGAGGCGGAACTGCCGCCCGTCTCGCCCCAGGCAGGGGGCAGGGTGCTCTTCGTGGACGACGAGCCCGCACTCGTGGAGATCGGCAGGGAGATGCTGGAATCCCTCGGCTACGAGGTCGAGGGGCACGTCGACGCGCCCGAGGCGCTGAGGAGCCTCACTGCCGACCCCGGCCGCTTCGACCTGCTGGTCACGGACCAGAACATGCCGCGCCTGACCGGGCTCGAACTGGCCGAGCGGGCCACGAAGCTCAGGCCCGGTCTGCCCGTCATCCTCTGCACGGGATTCAGCGACGCCGTCTCGCCCGAGTCCATGCGCGCGGCGGGTGTGCGCGATCTCCTGATGAAACCCCTGCTCAAGCGCAGGCTCGCCGAGAGCCTGAACAAGCTCGCCGAGGGTTGATCCCGTCGCTGCGCCGAGCGCTCCGGGACTCAGCCGTCGGCGAGTTCCACCGTGTAGGTGATGCGGCTTCTGAGGCTCAGGTAGTCGAGTATTTCCGAGGGCAGGTGGTTGATGCGGATGCTCTTCTCTATGGCCAGCTCCGATTCCTCTCCGAGGTCGATGATCAGGGCCGATTTCCTCGGGATGTCCGGATCGTAGACGAGCACGCTCGGGTTGAGCTGGTTGTCCGGGTTGACCGAGACGACCATGCCGAGCGATCCATTGGTCAGCTGCACCACGGTGCCGGGGGGGTAGACCCCGAGGCAGCGGATGAACAGGGCCAGCATCTCGGGATCGAAGAGCCCCTTCTGCTGGGTGAACATGTAGGACAGGGCCTGGTAGGGCGTATAGGAGGCCAGCGGGTCCGGGTGGTTGCAGTGGTTGTCGTAGACGTCGCAGATCGCAAGGATGCGGCCCTGCACGCCTATTTCGGCCCCGGTGAGCCTCCTCGGGTAGCCGGAGCCGTCGAACCGTTCGTGGTGCTGGGTCACGCCTTCCAGGGCGTTCTTGGGAAAGTCCGGAGATTTGGAGAGGATATCCGCGCCCATCAGCGGGTGGCGCTCGACCACCGCCCGTTCGGCGGTGCTGAGCTGGCCCCGCTTGCGCAGGAGCTTCTTCTCGATGCGCGCCTTGCCCACGTCGTGGAACAGGGCCGCCATGCCGAGCGCGTTCATGGAATCCGCGTCCAACCCGGCCTTCTGTCCGAGCATCAGCGAGAGCACTGCCACGTTCAGGGAATGGTAGTAGATGCGCTCGACCTGTCCCATGACGTTGATCAGGTGCAGGGTGGATTCCGCGTCCGAGAGAAAGAACTCGGTCATCTCGGCCACGAAGCGCGCGGCCTCGGCGATGGCCCCGGTGCGGCCCGCCACGATTCCCTGCAGCATTTCCGTGACCTGCTTGATGGAGCTCGCATAGCGCTCCTCGCAGCGGGCGATGCGTTCACGCTTTTTCTGCAGTCGCTCCGCCCGGGCCTTTTTCTCCTCCCACAGGGCGGTCATGGCCTCGCGGTCCTTCTCGGGCGCGGGCGCCGGGGCGGCGGATTCGGGCTTGTGGCGCCCGGGCAGGCGGTCGCTCCTCTCCGGAACGCAGATGACCTCGCTGACGCCTATCTGGCGCAGGATCGAGATCTGCTCCTGGTTCTTGATCTTGAAGCTGTTGAAGAGGAAAGGATGTTCGAACCAGCGGACGTTTTCGAGGCGGATGAAGACACCGGGCTCGAGCTGGTCCACGGAGACGCGGTATTCGGGGAGATCGAATTCAGCCATGTTCCTTGCCTGTTCCGCTGCGTACCGAACCGGCCGCGACCTGTCGAAACGATTGTGCCTCAGCTATCTATCACGGAAGAAAGGAAACCGTCGAGGGTTCTTGCGCAATCCCAAGAATCCGATATGTTATGGACTACATAAAAAAAGGGGGGGCGATGCCTCGTTTTCTGGTGGTCGACGACAGCAGTTCCGCCCGCAGATTCCTGCAGGGCATTCTGACTCCCCTGGGCGAGTGCGACATGGCGGCCAGCGGGATGGAAGCCGTGCTCAGCGTCGCCCGGGCCATGGAGGACGGCTGGCGCTACGATGCGATCTTCATGGACATCATGATGCCCGAGGTGGACGGCCTGACCGCCTGCCGCAAGATCAGGGAGATGGAAGCGGCGGCCGGTCTGGATTTCTGCGACATCTCCCGCATCGTGGTCATCTCCTGCCTCTCGGACAGCGGGCACGTGCTCGACGCACAGTTCGAGTCCGGCGCGGACGTCTACCTGACGAAGCCCGTCGAGGTCGGGGCCGTACAGGAGGTGTTGCGCAATCTCGGACTGAGCGGCGAGCAGTTGATCGGGATGGACGGGGAGGAGTTTTAGTGGACCGGGACCTGCAGTCCGAACTGGCCTCTCTGCCGTCGGTCTTCCTGAGCGTGGGGGAGGGGGGGCTCTACGACACGCCGTGCTTCGTGCGCACGGTGCTCGGTTCGTGCGTCTCCGTGACCTTCCACGCCCGCAGCCGTCAGATCGGGGGCATCTTCCACGCCCTCCTGCCCGAGGCCAGGGACCACTGCAAGCCCGGAGAACCCCTGAACCATTATCGCTTCGTGGACACGGCCATCGCCGCCGTGCTGGAGCAGCTGGCCTCCTGCGGCTGCCACAGGAGGCACCTCGAGGCCAAGGTCTTCGGCGGGGCCGGGATCATGCCCGGCAAGGGGTTCGACGTGGGACGGCGCAACGTGTCGACGGCCCTGGCCGTGCTCGAGCATCACGGCCTGCGCGTCGCGGCCTCCAGCGTGGGCGGCCGCTTCGGCCGCAAGCTGCTCTTCCGCAGCGACACGGGCGAGGTCTTCGTCAAGCAGATCGTGAGTTCATCCGGGTTGCAGGCCGCGGGCGTCGTCGACGTCTGCGCGAAAAAGGGGAGATGACGGCCGAGGACGCCTGCTTTCCGCGGTGTTCGCGGCTTGACGTTCCGGACGGCGGTACGCCATAGACATCGGTACATCCAGATCGCTGACCGAAAAAGGAGCCGTGCCGTGACGATGAGCAGCAAGGACAAGATTCTGGCAGCGGCTCGAACGCTTTTCGGAGAACTCGGTTATTCCGACACCACCTTCAAGCGTATCGCCGAGAAGTCGGGCGTGGCGCTCGGCCTCATCACCCACTATTTCGGGAGCAAGGAAAAGCTCTTCGTGGCCTCCACCCTGTCCGTGCTGAACGAGATCGAGGCCGCAGCCGTGGCCGGTGCCGGCCGGGGAGATACGGGACTCGCGAAGGTGGTGGGGTTCGTCTCGGCCTATTTCGCCCACACGCTGGCTGCAGGGCCGGACTTCATGGTCCTCGTGCGCTGTTCGCCCTACAGCGACCTCAAGGGGGACGTGAACAAGGACGAGATCGTCAGCCGTTTCGAAGGCATGGTGCGCGTTCTCGCGGACTATCTCGCCCAGGGAATGGAGGACGGCAGTGTGGTCAGGGCCGAGCCCTTCAAGCTCGCCACCGCGGTCTTCGCAGGCATCGTCGGCTCCGTGCGCACGCGCCTGCTGAACCCCTTCAGCCCGGAAAACTTCTACGACGAGGCCGTGCAGTTCATCCGGCGGGCCCTTGCCGCGCCCAAGGACGGGTAGCAGGCGGCTCAGCCGCCGCGGATTCCGAATTTTCCGAGGATGCCGGCCAGTCTGGCCTTGAGGTTGGTGCTGGTCTTGGCCACGACCTCGAGATTGATCATGACCATGATTTCGATCGTGACCGCGGCTTCCTCCCACACGGACAGGAGGGCCTGGGCGAAGGCCGGATCCGTCTGGAGCAGGTGCAGCACGTGCTGCAGTTCCCGGGTGTTGCGGGGAATGAACACGGCCTGCTGCGGGTTGTTCCTGTCCTGCTCGAAGAGCTTGTGGCGCCGGATCTTGGTCAGTCCCAGGGGGGCCAGGGCCTCGAGGCGGTCCATCGCCACCCGGCGGGCGCGCTGCGTCTTGATCAGGACCTTGTTGCCCTCGTCCGCCTTGCGCTCGCGCAGCAGGGAGAGGAATTGCCCCTCGATGCACGCAAGCAGCGCCGCGTCCAGGCTGTGCAGCTCGAAATTGCCGATCACCCCGCGCAGCTGCTTGGGGTCGGCCATGCCCAGCGAGCCGATGGGAATCAGAAAATCTTCGCGCACCACTCCCAGGGTGAGGAGGGCACCCACGGCCATGGACAGGACCTGTTCCTGGACGAAGGCCAGCTGCTGCTTCTCGATCTCCCGTCGTTCCGGGGGCACGTCGTCGCCCTGCTGGCGGAGTTTCTCCACCAGCTGTTCCGCCACCACGTCCATGCAGGCCACCGTGGCTGCATAGAGCTTCTCCTCGCGCGAGACGACCGAGGCGGGCAGCAGCTCCTCGCCGAGCAGCATCTCGAAGACGAGCTTGCGCTTGATGGTCGCGTCCTTGTCCCGCTTGCACTGCTCGTACAGGGCTTGGACTCGGGTCTTCTCGATGGTCCTGTCCGTGCGCTTGAGCCTCGCCAGCACGTCGTCCAGGCTGAACTGCAGGACAAGGAAGCTCTGCTCCTTGCGCAGGAGGTACTTCTCGCCCTGCATGAGGGCGTCGTAGGCCTCGCTCACGTGCGTGGTGACGAAGGTCTCGAGGATCTCGCGCCAGAAGCGCTCGTTCATCTCCTGCCGTTCCGTGATGCCGTCTATGGTGGAGATGGACTCCTCGCCGAAGTGCGCGATGATCACTTCCTCGAAGTTGTCGTGCGCCAGGGAGGCGGCATAGACGGCGCCCTGCAGGAACTTGATGAGGATCGTCTCGGCGTTGACGATGGAACGTCGCAGTGTCTCGATCTCCTGCGCGTTGCGCGTCAGGCTGGCCTTCTCGTACTGGGTCAGGAGATGGAGGAAGCCCGCCAGGCTGCGCTTGAGGAGTTCCTGAGCGGGATGCGAGCCGGAGCGGATGCAGAGGATGTTGATGAGGCCGTTCTGCTGCACGGGCAGCAGGGGAAATTCGTTGATCCGGCTGTGGTTGGCCTGGATGAACTCAAGGAGCATCTCGCGTTCGGCGTTGTCCCTGAGGGCGCCTCGTTCCTTGAGCAGCGTCAGCTTGCGTTGATAGACGTCGAGTCGCTGCTCGACATCGTTCGGGGCGGTGGATTCCTGCTCGCTCAAGGTGATGCTCGCGTGTTGTCGGCCCTGTCGACGGTGTGCCGTGAAGGCAGTATTCCCCATCGCATGCCGAAGATCAATTATGGACGCTGCTTTTACACCAGAAGAGAGACGTTGAGAAGGCAAAAGTCTTGGGACAGTCTTGAAGGCGCGCCTCCCGGCCGCCTTGAATCTCGAACGGAAAAGACGTAATGGGAGCTGGCCCTTTATGGCCCGGATGGATGAATGAACGCAGTTTCCACGACCGCCCAGCTTTCAGCTGTTCCCGATTTTTCCGAGATCACCGTCGTCGTCCTCGGTGACGTCATGCTCGACCAGTACGTCTGGGGCGACGTCTCGCGCATCTCGCCGGAGGCCCCGGTGCAAGTGGTCCGTGTGGACCGCAAGAGCTACACCCTCGGCGGCGCGGGCAACGTGGCCGCCAACCTGGCCGGACTTGGCTGCCGCACCGTCTGTCTGGGCACCCGAGGCGACGACGAGGCGGGACGCATCCTTGTCGAAACCATGGGCGAGCTGCCCGTGAACGCGATCCTGACCGGCGTCCCCGGCCGCCCGACCACCATCAAGACCCGGGTCATGAGCCGCGGGCAGCAGTTGCTGCGCCTGGACGAGGAACAGGTCGGGGTGCTGTCCGAGGAGGTCTACGACAGCCTGCGCGCCGCGCTGGCCGACGCCCTGGCCGAGGCCGGAGCCCTCATCCTTTCTGACTACGGCAAAGGCGTGTTCAACGCCTTCCTGGCCCAAGAGGCCGTGGACATGTGCCGCGCAAGGGGTATCCCCGTGCTGGTCGACCCCAAGGGGGCCGATTGGACCCGCTACCAGGGCGCCACGTGCATCACTCCGAACACCGCCGAATTTCTTCAGGTGGCCCAGTTCAACCCCGACGACGAGGCCGACCTCGCCGCCCGGGCGGCCACCGCGATCAACGCCTTCAGCCTTACCCACCTGATGGTCACGCGCGGGGCACGGGGGCTCTCCCTGTTCACCCGCGGCGGCGCTCCGCTGCACATTCCGGCCGAGGCGCGCGAGGTCTTCGACGTCTCCGGCGCGGGCGACACTGTCATCGCCACCCTGGCCGCGGGGCTGGCCGCGGGCCTGTCCGCCCAGGAGGCCGCGGGCCTTGCCAACGCCGCGGCCGGTGTCGTCGTGGGCAAGCTCGGCACCCAGCCCATCCACCGCGCGGAACTCGAGGAATCGCTCCTGCGCCGCGAGGTGGGCTGCGGCCACAAGATCAGGAGCCGCGAGCGCGCCGCGCAGGCCGCCTCCGCCTGGCGCAAGGCGGGCGAGCGCGTGGTCTTCACCAACGGCTGCTTCGACATCCTGCACGTGGGGCACATTTCGCTGCTGCACCAGGCCGCGGCGCTCGGCGACCGTCTGGTCGTCGGCCTGAACACCGACGCCTCGGTGCGGCGCCTGAAGGGCGAGAGCCGCCCGGTGCTGCCTGAGGACGAGCGTGCCGCGCTTCTGGCCGCCCTCGAGTGCGTGGACATGGTCGTGCACTTCGACGAGGACACGCCGCTCGAACTCATCACCGCCATCGAGCCCGACGTCCTGGTCAAGGGCGGGGACTACACCGTGGAGACCGTGGTGGGGCACGAACTGGTGCTCGAGCGCGGGGGGCGCGTGGAGATCGTGCCCCTGCTGAACGGCAAGAGCACCTCGGGCATCATCGCCAAGCTCAAGGGCTAGTTTCTCCGGACGGGCGGGCTTTCGTGTCCGCCGTCCTCTTTTGCCTTCCCTCCTTTTCGTCCATCCTCTCGCCGCAATGTGTCTGCCGGGCCGCTTTTCCGCCCCGGGCAGCCGTTCTCTCCTCTCAGCAAAAACCTAGACTTCTTCTTGAGCTTTTTTAATTCTCAGTGTCTAAAGGCCGTTGAGGGATCCGGACGTGCAGCCGCGCGCAGCAGGCGCGCATGGGGGGAGAAGGCCATGCCACAGGTCGCGGCACGAATCAGCGAAGATATGGAGGCGCGCCTCAAGGCGAGCTTCAGGACCAAGAACGCGGGCGCGGAGTTTCTCCTGCCCTGGGCAATGGACATGTTTCTGCGCAACCTCGCGCAGCTGAAGGCCGAGCTCTCGGCAGCGGAACTGAAGACGGTCGTGGAGGCCTATCGCTCGATCAGCCGTCTCCTGCCCGAGCAGTGCCGCCTCTCCTATCTGCAGCTGCGCCTGCGCGAGGCCTGTGCAGAGGAGCACGTGCACACCCGCCACGGGGCGAGCTGGCCTTCCCTGGAGCGCAAGCTCGAGCGGCTCTCGGACGTGCAGGCCGCGGCGCTCATGGTCTGGGCCGCTGCCTACTGGGTGAGCCCCTTGTGGAAGGACGAGACGCTGGACGCTTACGTGCGGCCCTGATTCTCGGGAGGATCCTCCGGCATCGGCTCACCCGGGCGGAAGGCCAGGATTCCCCGCTTGCCCAGTTCGCGCAGGAACGCGGTCATGGAGGCCTCGGCCTCGCGGCCGGTCACGCCGTAGTGCGCCGCGAGCCGCCTGGAGAGTTCGCGCACGTCGGCGCTGCCGTCGATCCAGGCCCACACCGTGGTCCCCATGCTGTCGAGCTGCAGCTTCCTGGACAGGGGCTTGCCGTCCCACAGGCCGAACTTTCTGGCCATGCGGCCGAACCACGGATTCACCGCGGCCGGGTAGCTGAGGATCGTGCCGTCCGGTGAGGACTGCTCGCGCACCTCGCGGTTGCGAACGGGCACGGCGGCCATGGCCTCCGAGCGGCCGTTCGGTTCAGCCACCGCGGGCGTCGTCTCCGTTCCTGCCGCCGTCGTCGGGCGCGTCGCGCGTCTGAAGAGTCGCATAGAAGCGGCATAGCGCATCGAAGAGGTCCGCATCAAGCGGGCGTCGGTCGGAAAGCCCCACTGCCAGCAGGCGGTTGGCCCCTTCCTCGCGCCATACGGCCAGTCGGGAAAAGCCCCGCGTGCGCGCGAGCCTCGCCAGCAGGCGTCCGGCCTGGCCGACCGGCGCCGTGTCCCAGCAAAATCCCGGGCCGTTCGGGTGGTCGAACCGCTGGGCGAGGGCCTTGCGGGTCATCTCGGGCCAGCGGGCGGAGGCCAGCGTGGTGAGGTCCGTGCGTTCGAGCAGGACTGCGGCAGGGCCGAGGCGTTCGAGCACGAGCTCTGCGCGGCGCGCCGCGAAGCGCAGGGTGAAGTGGCCGGGCTTGAAGGAGAAGGATTGCAAGGCGAAGGCCGGGGGGACACGGGCCGAGATGTCGAAGACCGTGAATTCGCGCGCCTCGTTGGGAGCGGGCAGACGTAACGAGGCCAGCCACTGCCCGGCCTTTGCGGCGTCCCTGGTCCTCGCCTGGAAGAGCGCGGCCAGTCCGGAGGCTTGATCGTGCACCACCGCGCCGAGCCCTTTTTCCCCGCCGCTGCTCCATGCATAGGGCAGCACGGTTTCGAACCGGGTGCGGATCGCGTCGCCCTGGCCGCGCAGCCAGTCCTCCTCCGTGGCTTCCCCGCCGCGAGCAAAGGCCGCGATCACGCGTTTCAGGTGCTTCTGCGGCGAGAGTCGTCCGGCGATGGGCTTCCATTTCAGGGAGATCTCGGCGTCGCCCGGCGGACCGAGGCGCAGTTCGCCCCGGCCCATGGCCAGGGCGTCCCATTCCTGCGGCACGTCGAGGCTCGCGCCGTTCCAGGCGATGCGCCGCGTCCTGCCGAGAGTCTTGTCGCGCGTCATGCTGCGGATTCCGGCCCCCGGACGGCTCAGTAGGCGAGCTTGCCGAGCGACTTGAGGATCAGGGTGCAGCCCATGGCGAACATGCCCATGAGTCCCATGCCGCAGGAGAATCCCGCTAGGAGCACGGGGGCGTACTGCCGCCACTGCGCGCCGTAGCGCTTGAGGAAGTAGAAGCGGCCGAGCAGGGCTCCGAAGAGCTCCAGGAAATGCCCGTGCGGCGCGGTCTGTCCCAGGCCCCGGACCAGGCCGTAGATGAGCAGGATGGGCAGGCCGAAGACGGAGAGCACGCCGTAGAGCAGCAGGCCCGCGGCCATGGCCCCGCCGGTGACCAGGGGCGAGAGGGCCTGGTAGAAGGCGGAGTTGCCCTCCAGGGTCGAGGTCTGCATCAGGAGCTGGTTCAGGGCCTGCAGGTGCCAGATCTCCTGGGCGTAGGGGAACTGCACCGAGGGAATGGGCGCGAGCCGCCAGAGGAACTGCGAGAAGAGCAGCGAGGCGATGAAGACCACGGGCCAGGAGACGATCTCTGCCTTGATGATGCCGCGCAGGCTCGTGCCGGTCAGCTCGATCTGGCGGAACTGCACCGTGGCCTCGCCGTAGTTGTGAATGGGGATGGGGGCGTACCAGATCTCGATGCCCGAGTAGCCGAAATACTTGGCCCCGGCGATGAAGCTCGCCTCGCGCACCAGCGGCAGGTTGACCACCTGTCCGGCCAAGCCCTCCATGCGCGCGGTCACGTAGGAGATGAAGGGGGTGTAGAGGAAGCCGTAGAAGATGAAGAAGAGCCATGGGAAGCCCGGCACCAGGAAGGCGCAGAGCAGTGTGTAGCTGATGGTCGAGAAGAAGTAGATGCCGATGGAGAGCCAGAAGTTGATGTCCCCACGCTCGGGGCGGCCGTGGATCATCTCCCGCCACGTGGCGCGCGAGAGCGCGGTCTTTTTGCGAAGCGACTTGAGCACCTGCCAGATGCCGATGACGCCGATGGAGAGCCCGAGGCCGATGGAGACGCTCATGTAGAAGTCGAAGCTGTTGGCGAAGAGCGTTTCCACCGTGCGCATGCCCGGGTGCCAGCGGTGGAGGATTCCCGCGTGGTAGAGGAAGGGGTTGACGACCATGGTGAAGACCACGCCGATGAAGCTGCCCATGACCGCCCAGAAGGGCAGGACCATGCCCAGGAAGAGGAGTCCGAGGTCCAGCTGGATGCCCGTGGCGACCGCGGGCAGGACGTGTTCGGTGTATGGCGTGAGCTCGACCCATGGGATGGGGATGAGGCGTACCGGTTCCGTGAAGATGAGTCCGGAGACCGCGGGCAGGAGCACGTAGATGGCGCCGAAGGCCAGGCCGATGACCCCGCCGATGGAGAAGACCCGCCATTTCCAGCCCTTGTCCGCGTCGTCCGTGGACTCGGCCAGGGCCATGGTGCCCAGCGCCCCCACCGGGGCCATGGGGAAGGGCAGCTTCTCGATGTCCGAGGTGATGCGGTACATGGCGTAGCCCAGGCCGAACTGGTCGATGCGCTGGATGAGCTGCGCGCCGAAGAGGAGCAGGACCGGAATCAGCCAGTCGCGACTGAAGAAGGTGCGGTGCGCGAGCGATTCCGAGCCCGGCGGCGGGGCCACCCATGACGGGATGAGGTCGGTCAGGCCCAGCATGCGGGCCGCGTCCGACTGCACGAGGTACTGGTTCCAGAGCAGGCCGTGGAAGGGCGAGGCCATGGCCGCTCCGGCCATGTAGTAGAGCAGGAAGATCTCCTGCTGCTTCAAGTTCGTGTAGGAGCGCTTGGCGATCTCGGCGAAGAGGATGATCGTCACCCAGCGCGCGGCAGGGCCGATGCCCTGGCCGATGACCAGCTGCAGATACATGGACCCCGGCATCATCAGGAAGCCGATGAATACCGCGCCGACGATGGTCTTCCAGTCGAAGCCCTCCTCGAACCGCTCGGGCGGCTTCAGGAGGTCGCGGTATTCGTTGAGTTCCTTGTCGTCGTACATGCCGTGTCCGTCGTCTCCGTCCGGGGCCTAGTCGGGCAGGACCTGGTAGGTCATGCCCGTGTGCAGCCCGATCATGGCCCACATGCCGCCCATGAGGAAATCGCCGAGTATCAGTCCGAAGAAGAAATAGCGTACTTTGCGGAACAGCGTCACCCCGCCGTAGCGCAGGCAGACCTGGTTGACCAGCCAGCCCACGAAAAAGCTGAACCACAGGATGTGCATGGACGAGCTGTAGGTGGCCAGATAGCCGATGGGGTGCAGCGGCCACCAGTGGAAGCGGTGGTAGCAGAGCACCAGGGCGAGCATGATCGCCGCGCCGACCAGGGAATAGGTCACCACGTGCCCCTGCATGGAGAGCGGCGTGTCGATCAGCCGCTTGACGTTGTCGTAGACCGAGACCGAGGTGCGCGTGGCCCACTCGAGCTCGAGTTCGCGCAGCCCGTAGGTGTGGCACAGCGCCATCATGGCCGCGATGCTGACCGCCACGCCGAGGATGAGCACGACCACGATGCCGGTGAGGTAGAGGCGCTTGTTGCGTACACCTTCGCCGACCTTTGCGGCGTGGAAGAGCGAGGGCAGCAGCGATTCCCGCAGGTCCACGAAGAGGACCTTCTGCGCCGCCGCCGCCACCAGGAGCCCCGCGGTGCCGAGAAAGCCCGAGCCGAACAGGGCTATCAGGCCGTCGAGCGGGGCCGCGGTGAGGGTGAAGTAGGCGATGCCGCCCTGGCAGATGATGCGCGCCGCCACGAAGGAGACCACGAAGAACATCACCAGCACCGAGGCCGCGGCCAGCGGGGTCATGCCGAAATGCACGCACCATGCGCCGAGCAGGACCATGCCCCCGATCCCGCCCCAGAACGCGGCGCGCAGCGAGAACCACTCGCTCTCGCCCCGTTTCGCTTGGCCGATGCCCACGGCGTGGCGCGCGATCATGGCCAGATGACTTCGTGCGAGCCAGAGCAGGAAGAGGAAGAAGACGCCGTAGGCGCCGATCATCTGCGTCTCCTCCACCGCGGCCAGGGTCGGGCCGAAGGTCACGCCGAGCGCTCCCGCGGGCACGGAAAGCCCGGTGACGTCGAGGACGCCGAAGGCCAGCGCGCCGAGCAGGTAGAAGAACCAGAGGCTCAGGGAGATCTGGCGCGAGGTCAGGAAGGCGAAGCCGATGAAGGCGGGATAGATGTAGATCTTCAGCTTGTGGAAGCCGGAGAAGATTCCGTACTTCGAGAAGTACTTGCCGACCACGAAGAGCGTGGGGATCTGGGGGATTTCCGGATAGAAGGAGGACAGGCCGTTCATGGTGTGCAGGAAGACGGTAAGCGCCAGCCCGATGAGCAGGTAGCGGTCCGTGAGGAAGCCGAGGAAGCGCCCCTCGTCGACCGCCTCCTCCATGACCTGGGGCAGGCGCAGCAGGGGGAAGTTCACGCGCTCGTTCTCCACCCACTGCCCGGAGAAGAGGTTCACGAGGCAGATCATGACCAGGAAGGCGAGGAAGACGAAGGCGCCCCACCAGAGCAGCGGACCTGCCCAGGCGGACCAGTCGATGCGCGAGAGCACGGTCAGTGAGTTCTGCCCGAGGGCTCCGTCCAGGCCGTCGTAGATGTCGGTCAGGGCCTTCGGGTCCTTGGGGAACAGGGAGGCGGGCAGAAGGGGGCCGAGCGTCTCGGCCCAGTGGTTGTTCGGCGTGGCGAAGGTCTGCGGGGTGGTGATGTTGACGAAGAAGGTGCGCACGAGGCCGGTGTAGGGCAGCCCCGAGACGAGGACCATGAGGATCCAGGTGACGAAGAGTTCGCGTCCGGCGAGCAGGCTCCTTCGGGTGAGCTTTCCGGCCGCCGTGGTGATGACCGTGAGCCAGAAGAGGATGACGAAGGGGGCGAGCGGGAAGTGGCCGCCGCCGAGCAGCGTGGCCCTGAGCAGCATGTTGTTGTAGGGCGTGACGGCGCACACGCCGAGCCCCAGAAGGACGCCGAGGACCACTGCCCTTGGCCGTATGTTTTTCTGTCCCGCCATGTCAGCCTAGCCCGTTTGTCCTTCGCTGCGCGCCATGTACTGCCTGAGCAGGCTTTCGTAGCCCGCGCGGCCTTCCTCGTCCAGGGAACGCCAGACCAGAAGCTGCTTGCGCAGATCGTTCAGAAAATTCTTGTTCAGTCGCTTCCAGATGCCCACCTCGCCCGCCTGGCGCGCGACGCGGATGCGTATCTCCATGAATTCCGGCTGGTCCTCAGAGGGACAGAAGAATATTTCGGTCTCCTGGCGCACGCCGAAATCGAACGGCGCGAGCCAGATGGATGCGCGCAGGTTGAGACACTGGTCGGGCGCTTCGGGGCTGCGCTTCTCCGTGAAGCTCTGCAGCGGACAGGCGAAGGCGCAGGCCACGTCGTCGGAGCAGAACAGCCCGTGGGTCACGTCCTGGTGCGCCTGGTAGTAGTCGAGCAGGAAGCCGCCCACGCATTCCTGCTCCGGCTCCTTGAGCAGGAAGGGGAGCGTCAGGGTGATCTCGTTTCCGGCGCTGTCGGGCATGACCCAGGAGCGGGTCACGTCCGGGATGGCGATCTGGGCCGCGACCCGGGCAGGGTAGATGACCGAGAGCAGGGTCACGCCGATGACCAGGAGCATGGCCGCCACGCCCGCCAGCGAGGAGTAGTTGGCGGTCATGCCCGACCACACGGCCGTGCCCGAGAGCGTCTCCGCCGCCACCTGCGCCAGGAGGTAGCCGAGCACCGAGCTTATGACCGCGAAGGCCACGGCCTCGGCGATGAACAGATAGGAGACGTGCGTCGGGGCCATGCCGATGGAGGTGTACACGCCGATCTCGCGGCGGCGCTCGTAGACGCTGGCGATCATGGTGTTGAGCACGATGCACACGGCGATGACGAGAGGGATGACGATGTTCGGCAGGCCGGAGTAGTTGATGGTGTCCGAGGCGCTGTACAGATACGTGCCCGAGGACTGGCCCACGAACAGCGGCAGGCCGAAGCGGTCCACCAGCCCCTTGGCCAGGTCGGCCGTGGAGAGCCCACCCAGCGGGTGCAGGGCCATGGACTTGATCTCGCCGCCCAGGGAGAGGGCCGTGCCCGCCGGGACGATGACCACCTGGTCGGCCGAGACGTGCTGGTAGCGGCTCTGGAAATTCTGCATCTCCTCGCCCGTGTCGATCTCGTCGGCCTGGGCCTCGGCCAGGGAGACGGCCATCTCCGACGGGAAGGTCACGGGCGTGGGCGGTTCCTCGTCCAGGTCCGAGAAATCGTCCAGTGCCGCGGCATCGAAGCAGCCGACCACGGAGAAGGGCATGCCCCAGAGTTCGATCTTCGCGCCGTTCGGTGCGGCCGGATCGATGCCGAAGCGCTTGGCCGTGGACGCGGGCAGGAGCACGGCATCTTGCTCGCCGGGCTTGAACCAGCGGCCGCCCGTGAGCACGCGGTCGAGACCGCTCACCTCCGGCTCGTGCGGGGAAAGGCCGATGAGCCCCCGCGCCTCCTCGTTCGTGCTGCCGCGCCGCAGGGGCACGTAGACGGCCGTGGTCCTGTCCTTGTTGTCCAGCCAGACGCGGGGCACGGCCAGGGCCTGGCCGCGGAACGCGTTGCTCACGATGGCGGCCGTCTCCCGCGGCAGGCTCGCCCAGCCGAGGCTCTTCATGAGGATGCCCCGGTAGCTGGACGTGTCCGTGAAGGGCGTGGACGTGCTCTCGCGCACCGACTTGACCGAGGTGAAGCTCATGATGGTGAAGGTCAGGATGACCAGGGTGACCACGGTCAGCGAGGTGCGCACCTTGCGTCGCCGCAGATTGGAGACGCCGATGACGAAGGCCGCGGCGAAGGCCTTGAGCTTGCTGACTTCCGAGGCCTTCGTGTGGTGCGCCCGGCGCTGCAGCTTCTCCATCTCCTTCTCGAAGCGCAGGAAGATGATCGCGGCCACCAGGGCGGAGAGCCCGGCGATGAAGAAGGCCAGGATGACCACCAGCGGAGAGTAGGTGAGCTGGAAAGCCGGGTGCACCGCATAGATGACCGCGATGACCACGCAGAGAATGGCCAGGAAAGCCACGATGCGTTTGTGGATGTCCGCGAAGGCGAAAAGCACCCGCTCGGCGCAATAGGCGAAGGGCACGAACAGGGCGATGTAGAAGAGAACGCCGAGGAGCACGTCGCGTTGTGTCTTCTCCACGTCCAGGTAGACGCGCGTGGCCAGGGCCCACGAGGCGCGGGCGTGCTCCAGGAAGTCGCTCCAGCGCATGTCCTTGAAGGCCGCGTCCGCCGCCTTGAGCTCGGACTGTCCCTGGGCCTGCATCGTCCGGATGCGTTCGTTGTCGATGCCGTGGGTCTCGAGGTTCCTGATGCGCGGCCCGAGCAGGGCCCACATGTCCGTGGCCACATGGAACTCCGTGGCGTTGATCTCGGGCCACTCGGAGGGCAGGTAGCCCACGCCCTCGGGATTGCCGGGCACCGCGTGGGTCAGGATGAGCTTTCTGGTGAGCACGGTGTCGGACAGGGTCACCTTGAGGGGCGTCCCTTGTTCCAGGAAGAACGAGGCCAGGGTGGAGTCCCGGGTGTCGATGCGGCTGAACCAGTATTTGACCGGTGTGGCGTCGCGCCGTCCGTCGTAGAGGTCGATCTTGGTCAGGTAGGCGAAGGTCCGCGGCTCGAGCAGCCCGAAGATGGAGATGCGCTTGGCCGCGAACATGACCAGGTCGGTCTCCATGCGCTGGCGCACCATCTTCACGCGGTACGAGTCCTTGCCGGTCTGCTTCTTGTCCACGGCCCACATGATGCGGCCGCTGTCGGGATCGAAGCGGTAGGCCTCGAGGATCACCTTGTGGAAGGTGTTCTTGTGGTCCGCGAGGCCGGTGAAGCGGAAGGTGCCCGCGGTGTCGACCATGGAGTAGACGATGGCCGGTCCCTGGTAGGCCTGGATGATGGTTCCCGGGGCGGGCTGGTCGGGAAAGACCTCGCCCTGGCGGATGAACCGGGCCTTGCCTTCGAGTTCGGACAGGCCCTGGCGCGGCACTTCGTCGTACAGGGGGGCGGGCGTCGTGACGAGCACGTCTACCAGCCCCCTGAGCAGGGCGATCTGGCGGTCGAGGGAGGCGAAGTCCACCTTGTCGGGCGTGTCGTAGGGGGTGCCCCAGGTCGAGCGGGCATCCTCCACCGTGGCCATGGTCAGGCCGAGCACGCCGCCCAATGCCGCCACCTCGCCGCCGAGCCCGGGGCGGTCCTCGAACCAGGACTCCCAGGGCCGGATGCGCGAGGGACGGAGCGTGTCGCGCAGTGGGGCCACGCTGCCGTCCTTGGGCATCTCCTCGGCCGCGGCCTGGAGGATGCGGTCTATGCGGCCGTAGTCCGGGTTGCGGTTGCGGTCGGGCCGTATCTCGTACTGGAAGCCGTAGTCGAAGGCGCCCACGCCGTTGCCGTGGGTGGAAAGATGCAGCGAGATCCAGGCCGCGACCTCGAGAGGTGCAACCTCGGCCCGCGCCTGACGCGAACTCTTGGCCGCCAGGAGTTGTTCCCCGGCGTCCGTCGCCACTTCCATCTGTTCCGAGACGGCCGCGGGCACGAAGCTCTGCAGGAGCGCGAGGCTCGCCTCGTCCGCGCGGGAGAAGTCCGTGACGTCCACGAGGTTCCTGAGCAGCATGCGGCGTCGGGCGAGCTGCCTGATCTCCTCCTCGTGGGCGGGATCGCCCTGGAGGCGAAGCTGCATGAGCTTCGTGGAGATCGCGTCCACGTGGTTCTTGATCTGGAAACGCAGCGCCTGGGAAACCTCCCGCCCTTCCTCGGGAGTGAGGTCGCGCAGGCTGCGGCCGGATTCCAGGATGTGCAGGGCGGCCTTGGCGGCCAGACCGCGGCTGCGCTCGGTGCGTTCGAGCTCCATCAGGCGCGTGGCCTTGGTGCGAACGGACCATACGAAGTCGCGGATGCCGGCCAGCCCCTGGGCATGCCCCTCGGTGGCCAGCAGAAGCACGGAGCGCTTGGGGGGGTGCGCCTTCAGTTCGGCCGCGAGCTCGAGCAGGGCGGCTATGGAGCTGGCTTCCTCGGCTCCTGGCGAACGTCCGACGACCAGCCCCTCGGAGTCGTAGAAGGCCTCGATCACCACGAGCTGATCGGCCAGCTGCGGGTCGCTTCCCGGGATGAGGCAGTAGACGTTCTCCCCCATGATCCGCTTCCATCTCGCATGGCAGTGCAGGCTGGCCGTGGGCGCGGCGGAGGAGGCGAGGGCATGTTCGAAATCGGGGACGGCGGCGGAGAGCTCCCGCTCCGTGACCACGAAGGTGGGGAGGTCGATGGGGGTGAGTTCGTGCTTGTCCGTGTAGTAGCCGCGCGCGTGCGTGCCGCGATCCACGAAGATCACGGCCTGGGCGCCGAGGTTCGCCGCGTTCTCCCAGTTCTTGCCCGAATCGAGGTCCATGCACACGAGGGCGCCGGACACCGGCTTGCCCTCCATCTCGGACAGGCTGCCGCGACCCGCCCAGAGGAGAGGGCCGGTCGCGCCCGCCTCGGGCGTGCTCTGCGGAAAGACGGCATTGGTCGTCAACGGATGCAGGGTGAGGCTCCGGCCGCTTCCGGCCAGGGTCAGGTCGGCCGGCTCGTAGCGGCGCAGCGGCAGGAGGAAGAGCTGGTGGTCGGTCTTGAATCCCAGGGACTCGAAGGTGTCCGCGATGGTCTCGGCCGCTTGCCGCGCACCGGGACTGCCCGTGGTGCGGTCGCCGAAGGAGGCGAAGTGTTCCACGGTGCGCCTGGCGTCGGCCCAGACGGGCGCGGCCCAGGCCAGAAGCAGCAGGGCCGCCAGAAGGAGCGCGCCCTTTCGCTTCACGCCGGGGCCTCGTCGCGGCGGATGCCGCCCACCTGGATGTTGAGGTCGGCGCGGTTCTCGATGCGGTCGATGCGCCCGTCCACGATCCAGACCACGCGGTCTGAGACGTTCAGCATCTTGTAGTCGTGGGTTGCGGTGATCACGGTCACTTGGCGTTCGACGGAGAGGGTGCGCAGAAGCTCGATGATCTCCGCGCCGGTGTTGAGGTCGAGGTTGCCCGTGGGTTCGTCCGCCAGGATGATGGCCGGGGAGTTGGCCAGGGAGCGGGCCACGGCCACGCGCTGCTGCTGGCCGCCGGAAAGCTCCTGGGGCTTGTGGTTGTAGCGCCCCTCGAGCCCGACGAGCTTCAGGAGCTCGATGCCCTTCTCCACGGCGTCGTCCTGGTTCATGCCGCCGAAGGTCATGGGCAGGGTCACGTTCTCAAGGGCGGTCATGACCTGGATCAGGTTGAAGGTCTGGAAGATGTAGCCGATCTTGCGGTTGCGCAGCCAGGCGAGCTCGAAGGCGTCGAGCTGGGCGATGTCCACCTCGTCGATGAAGACCTTGCCCTCGCTCGGCTTGTCCAGTCCGCCGATCATGTTGAACAGCGTGGACTTGCCCGAGCCGGAGGGGCCCATGATGGAGATGTACTCGCCCGCGGAGATTTCCAGGTCCACGCCCTTCAGGGCCTCGACCCGGTGCTTGCCCATGCGGAATATCTTCTTCACTCCGCTGACGCGGACGATGGTGTGCGTTGCGGCCACGATCCCTCCCTACTCCTCGGCCCGCATGGCCTCTACGGGTTGCATGCGCGCCGCCACCACGGCCGGATAGAGCACGCCCAGCATGGACAGAAGCAGGCCCACCCCGGCCGCCGCGAGCAGCGAGAGCAGCGCGTCCATCGGCGAGGTGTGGGCCACGGCCGAAGGGCCGAAGCGCACGAGGCCGACGAGCAGGGCCGTCAGCGTGCCGAGCAGGCCGCCGAGGAGCGCCCCGGCCAGCCCCTGCAGGGCGGCCTCGATCAGGAACAGACGCAGGATGAAGCTGTCCAGCGCGCCCAGGCATTTCATGGTGCCTATCTCGCGGAAGCGCTCGGTCACGGACATGAGTTGCGCGTTGACGATGCCCACGGCGCAGACCAGCAGGGAGAGGATGATGATCCAGCGGTCCTTGGCCGTGGCCCCGACGTTCATGGCCCCAGCGGCCAGATCGAAGCCCGCCCGGACGAGCATCTGGCGGCTTCCGGGGACGTTGGAGCGCAGGATGCCCGTGGCGATGTCGGCGGAGACGAGGGTGAAGCCCAGGAACGCGACCGCGAGGATCAGGGTCGTGACCGTGACGCAGTTGCGCAGGAAGCGCACCTGCAGGCTCTCGAAGCTGATCTGCAGGGCCTTGCGGAAGGGCAGAACGACCTGCCCTCGGATATCTCCCCCGGATTCCGGGGGCTTGCGGTCAAGAATATCGGTCCTGACCATGGAACACCTTCCTGGGGGAAAAAACGGGCGGGAAATTCTGCGATCCCATGAAATTCAAAATACCCGAAACGCCGCGAAATGCAACGATCCTGAGGCATGGAACCGAATCTTACCGGCTGGCCGCGAGAGCTGTCCGCGCGTCCACGAAGCGCACGTTCCCGGAGGCGGCGAGCCGACCCAGCAAAAGGTTCAGGAATTCCAGCGAGGCGCCTGTCTGGCGCTGGTGGTGGAGCATGAGCCCCAGGTAGCCGAGCGACAAGGCGCCGCGCATTTCGGCGAGCAGACCGCAGAGCTGCGCCTCGGGGTCGGCCTCCTTCCTGATGTGCAGGTCCACGTTCACCGGCAGTTCGCGCAGGCCGGACGGAACTGCGGGCAGGGCCCCCTGCCAGCGCGAGGTGCCCGCGAAGCCGAGCTCACGGAGTATCTCCATGGTCGTCTGGTCGCAGCGGTTCCACGGCGGCGTGAACAGGGGCACGAAACGGCCGCCGAAGGCGCGGCGCAGCATGTCGCGGCCAGCCGCGAGCAGACGGCGCTTGGCGTCGCCCGGCATGTCCGGCCCGAATTCCATCTTCTTGCCCGAGCGCGCCGTGCTGGCGTGGCGATACCCATGCTGGTGGAGGCTCCACAGGGGATCGGCGAAGTCCATGTCGCGGCCGAGGCGGGAGAGGCCGAGCGGCAGCCAGGAGGGCACCACGGCCAGGGCCAGAGGCACCTTGTGGCGGGCGAAGCATGTGATCATCTCGCAGAAGGCGGTGCCGCCCATGCCGACGTCGTCCGCACGGCAGTAGACGCGCAGGGGGCCTCGTCCGAGGCCTGCCGCAAGCAGGGCCGAAAGCCGGGCTCCGAAGTCCGGAGGGGGCGTCCGCCAGAGGGCGCTCGGGGCGTAGTTCACCGGCGGGCCTTCCCCGGCTTCTGCGCGCTGTCCTTGCCGACCAGGCGGCGCAAAAGGATGGCCGAGTTGGCGGCTCCGTCCAGGTTGACCTGACGGGAGGGAGCGAAGGGGTGCTTGGTCAGCACCTCGCAGATGCGCGCGACGAGGCCCTGGGGGAAGAGTTCGTGGCCTCCGATCACCGCCAGGGCGCCGAGCTTCTCGAGCTTGGCCGCCCGCCTCGCCTGCTCCGTGTTGGCGTCGAAGGGCAGGACCAGGGCCGGGACCTTGGCCGCGAGCACGTTCATGCTGGTGTTGTACCCGGCCTGGCTGATGGACAGGTCGGCCGCGGCCAGGAGGTCGAGGAAGCGTTCCTCGAAGCGTTGCACCTGGACGTTCGGAAGATCGCTCGCCCGCGCCTTCAGCCGGGCGAATTCTATCTCCGGCATGAAGGGGCCGGTGAGCACGCGCAGGCGGTAGTCCGGCCGGTCGGCGAGAAGGCCGAAGGCCTCCACTGCCGCGTTCAGCAGGGGAAAGCCGACCTGCCCCCCGCCCGCGCTCGCCACCACCAGCTTTTCCGCGGGGCCGAGTCCTGCCGCCGCGCGTCCGCGTTCGCGTGCGCCGGGCGCCGGGCGTTCGGCCACGAAGCCGGTGTAGGCCACCGGCACCGGGATCTCGGAAGTGCGGGGAAAGGTCTCGTCCAGGCACTGCACGTCCTGGTCGGCGTGCACCAGGACCAGGTCGAACCATTTCTCCAGGGTCGCGAGGACGCGATGCTCGTACTTCTGCATGTCCTCGCGCTCGACCAGGATGTCGCGCAGGGAGCAGACCACGGCCGGTCCGTTCGGACCGGCCGCGCGGCAGGCTTCGAGCGCAGGCTCGAGCTCGAAGCGGAACTTCTTGCGGCCGAAGGGGAAGAGCTCGATGAGGAAGACGTCCGGACGCTCGCGTTCGAGCACGCCGAGCAGCATGTCGCGGCGAGCCGCCTTGATCACTTCCACGTCGGCCCCGTCCTCGGTGTGCAGTCCCCTGAAGGCCGCGTCCATGGACAGGGAGGGGAGGTGCACCTCGCGCACGTTCTGCGGCAGCTTCAGCTCCGGCGCCTGCCTGCCTCCGCTGACCAGGACGACCTCGTCCGGGGCGAGCCCCGCGGCCAGGGTCAGGGAGCGGAAGAAGTGCCCGACGCCGAGGACGTGCTGGCTGTAGAAGACGACTTTCATCTCGCATCCCTCCGGCTGCGGCCTGGGCCTACAGCTCTTCGTTCAGGCTCTCGACGGCGAAATCCTTGCCGTTCCAGGCGATTCGGTGCAGGGCGCGGCGTGCGAGCAGCTTCGGCTTGGAGTCCGAGGCCTGGAAATCCCGGCCGAGCAGGTGGTAGGTCAGGCACTTGATCGCTCCCAGGTGGCTCACCACCAGGATGCGCTGGCCGGGAAACGTTCCGGCGGCATCCTCGAGCGCGGCCAGCATCCTGGCGAGCACCTCCCGGCGCGATTCCCCGCCCGGCGGCCTGAAGTCCCATCCCTTGGCGGCCAACGCCGCGAGTTCGCCCCCCTTGTCCCGCTCGAGCGTGTCCAGCGTCAAGCCGGACCATTGTCCCCAGTCTTGTTCGCGCAGCCTGAAGTCCGTGGCCAATGGAACCTTCAAGCGTTGGTTGAGGATCTCGGCGGTGGCCACGGCCCGCCCCAGATCGCTCGCCAGGATGCGGGAGGCGCCTTCGTCCGCCAGGCGCACGCCCCAGCGTCTGGCCTGGGCCTCGCCCTCGGGCGCAAGCGGCGTCTCGAGCTGGCCCTGGATGCGGTGCTCCTGGTTCCAGAGCGTCTCCCCGTGCCGCAGGAGAAGAAAACGGGTAGGAGGCATCGCGCTCATCGGGCGCTCCCGGCGCGGCAGTCGTCACGCCGGGCCGCGAGTCCGGCCAGGATGGTCTCGATGCGCCCGTAGTTGCGCTCCTGGTCGAAGGTCTCGCGCACCCTGGCCGCGCCGGCGGCGCCGAGGCGGTTGCGGAGCTCGGCGTCGTCCAGCAGGCGCGCGATGGCCCTTGCGAAGGCTCCCTGCTCCGCGGGCGGCACGAGCAGCCCGGTTTCGTTGTCGGCCACCGCCTCGGTCACGCCCCATCCCTTGAGGGCGACCACGGGCAGTCCGCATGACTGGGCCTCGAGGAATGCCATGCCCAGGGCCTCGTTGATGCCTGGGAAGGCGAAGATGTCAGCGGCGGAGTAGACCGAGGCCATCTCCTTGCGCGGCACGAGGCCGAGCAGGCGCACCCTTCCCTCGGGCAGGGCGCGGACGGCGGCCTCGACGCGGGCTCGCTCCGGGCCGTCGCCCGCGATGACGAGGAGGAAGTCGCGTCCTTCCTCCGCCAGCCTGGCACAGGCCGCGATGGTCGAGAGCAGGCCACGTGTCTTCACGTCGGAGCGGAACATGGCCGCGCAGAGCACCACGGGGCGCTCCCCGGCCGCTCCCCATTCCGCGCGCAGGCGGGTGCGCTCCGCCTCGTCGCGGGTGAATTCCGCGGGGCGGATGCCCACCGGGACGTAGGAAAGGCGGGCGGGCTCCACGAGCCTGCCTACGTTCACGAAGTCGCGCCGCTTGTTGGCCACCACGGCGTCGGCCGCGAGCAGGGAATCGCGGCTGAGCGAGAAGCCTGGCCGGGTGAGCAGCCGCTTGCGGTACTTGGTGGCGTAGGAGGCCTGGACCACGGCGTAGGGGATGCCGAGCGCGCGGGAGCAGGACGGGCCGAGCACGTCCGGGGCCTTCCAGTAGGCATGGTAGGTCAGCCACAGCTCGGCCCCGAACTCCCGGCAGAGCGTCTTTGTACGCTGACGCTCCATGGCCGCCGAGGCCCATTTCCAGGGTTTCCAGAAGATGTAGCGGGTGCGCAGGCGGCTGACGAGCCTCACGTCGTGGCCTTTGGCGAGCAGAAAGTCGTGGATTCCCCGGCCGATGACGAGATCTCCCGAGGGATTCGGGGCATCCAGTGACTTGAAGGGCATGTAGAAGGCTATGCGCATGGCGTGTGCCGCATGGTCCCGCTGCCGCCGACCTTCGTGCGCGGCGTGTCGGCCGGTGTCGAACCCGGACGCCGCGCGCCGAGGAGGAAAGGCTGCAGGACGCGCTCCTCTCAAAGGTTGCGTGTTCCTATCGTGCGGCGGGCGGCATCTTCGACGCCGCTGTGCGCCCTGGGGCGCGGTCGTGCCGCGTAAGTCCGTGCCCTCTCTAGCACATTGCGCGGGCATCGGTCGATGCCCGCGGCCTTTTTTCAGGAAGCGCAAAGCCGTCTGCTGGCGGGTGCGCCAAAAGCCTCGGCTCAGGCCAGGTGTTTGGTCCAGATGTCGGCGAGCTCCACGATGCACTCCCGCGCGTCGAAATGCTGCCTGACCGTCTCCCGTGCCGCCTGCGTAGAACGGGCGCGGAAATCGGCGTCCGTGAGGCTCTTCAGGATGGCGGCGGCCATGGCCTCGTCGTCTCCGGGCTCCACGAGCAGGCCGGAGACGCCGTCTTCGACCAGCTCCGGGATGCCGGAGACGGTGGTGGCGACCACGGGCACGTTCATGGCCATGCTTTCCACGAGCACGTTCGGGATGCCGTCCCGGTCGCCGTTGTCCGCCACCTCGCAGCCCAGGGCGAAGCAGTCGGCGCGCTCGAACTGGCGCAGGACCTCCTCGTGGGTCTGCGTGCCGAGCCACTGCGTGCGCTCGGTCAGCCCGAGTTCGTCGAGCTGGCCGAGGATCGCGGCGCGGTCGTCGCCGTCACCGATCAGGCAGTAGTCGAAGGCCAGCCCCTGGTCGGCCAGGCGGCGCAGGGCGCGCAGGACCGTGGGCAATCCCTTCTTGGCGGTGAAGCGGGCGATGGAAAGGATGCGGTAGGGCGGCTCGGGCGTGCCACGCTCCTCGCCGGGTGTGAAAAGTCCCAGGTCGATGCCGTGATAGACGCGGTACAGCGGGCGCCTGAGCTCGTTCAGGGAGTCGAGGTATTCGTGGTTGTGACCGGTGCAGGTGACCACGAACGAGGCCTCGGCTATCTTTTCCTGCAGGCTCTCCGGATTCTGCGTCCAGATGTCCTTGGCGTGGCCGGTGAAGCTGAAGGGCAGGCCGCCGATGCAGGCCGCGAGCGAGGCCACGGAGGCCGGGGAATGGGCGAAATGGGCGTGCAGGTGCCCGATGCCTGCGTGCGGCAGGATCTCGCCCGCGATCACTCCGGCCTGGAGCAGGTGCTTGATGCTGGCCATGCGGCGCGAGCGCATGAAGCGGCGCACGGTATGGCCCACGGCCTTGCGGTAGCCTTTCGGGTAAAGGCGCGCGGCCCGCCAGTTGGCGCGAAGGATGCGGCCCCAGTTGCCCGAAAGCTCCGAAGGCAGGTAGTCCACCTCCGCCCGGATCTCCTTGACGGACTCGTGGCAGAAGGCCTCGCGGGGCTTGCGCATGGAGATGATGCGGATGGTGAAGCCGCGCCCCTCGAGGAGCCTGATCTCGTTGGCGATGAATGTTTCCGATATCCTGGGATAGCCCTTCAGGACCATGCCCAGAACCGGAGCGTTTTCTGGGGTCATTGCTGTTCGGCTTGGAATTTCGCCAGGCGCTCGCGCATGACCTCGAGGCCGCTCAGGGCGAAGTCGTTGACTGCGGAGCGGCAGGGCTCGATGTTGTTCAGGAGTTCCTCGAGCTTGTCGCGCATGCGTTCGGGAGAGAGATCGTTCCAGGGGATGAAGTCCATGAGGGAGTGTTTCTTCATGACTTCGGCGCGGATGCGCTGCTCGCGTCTGGGCGTCTCGCGTGGGATGATCAGCGAAACCTTGTGCTGGGAGAGGATTTCGCAGACCGTGTTGTAGCCGCCCATGCTCACCACAAGGTCGGCCGCGGCGATGAAGTTCTCCATCTGGCGGCTGAAGTGGTAGAACTTCACGCCCAGCTTTTTGGCGCGGCAGGCCACGGCGACCCGTTCGGACTTGGCCATGAAGGGCCCGGAGACCATGACCGTGCGCATGGGCATCGTCGGCGGCGTCTCCTCGAGCATGCGCAGGTACGTGTCGAGCACGGCGTAGCCGTCGCCGCCGCCGCCCGTGGTCACGACCACCAGGCGCTCCTTGCAGTTGACGTGCTGCTCCTTGCGCATGTCCGTGCCGTGCTTGGCCAGGCGGGGGATATAGCCGGTGAAGACGATTTTTTTGCTGATGTGCTCGGGGATCTGGTACTCGATTATGGGGTCGTAAAGCTTCTGGTCGCCGTAGACCCATATCTCGGAGTAGTACTTGTCGAGCACGGAATAGATGTCCTTGCTCTTCCAGTCCTCCACCGTGCTCGCCGCGTCGTCCATGATGTCGCGCAGACCGAGCACGGTGCGGCAGTAGGGGGCTTCCCGTCTGAGCATCCTGAGCGTGGGCATGATCTCGGAGTTCAGGCCGCGCGGCGCCTTGTCCACGATGAAGAGCTGGGGCTTGAAGGCCTTGGCGGTGGCCCTGATGATGCTCTGGCGGATCTGCAGCGCGTGTTCGGGATCGATCTTGATGGTGTACGGGATGTACTGGTCGTTCGCCTGCTTTATCATCCCCGGAACCCGCACGAAATCGATCTGCTCCGGGATGTCGAAGCGGCCGACGATGGGCGAGCCCGTAAGGATGAGGATGTTCACGTTCGGGCGGCGGAGTTGGGCCGCGATGGCCATGGTCCGCCGGATGTGTCCCAGCCCGTACGTGTCGTGGGAATACATCAGGATGTTGAAGGTGCTGGGGTCGATCATCGGCGCGAAGCGGTATCCTTCATGGAGCGTGAGTTCGATTTCTGAAGCGCCGTGGCCCCGGGCAAACGACGGCAAGCTGCCTCATACGCTTAATCGGGTATCGATGCAATGACCGCCCCGCATCTTGCCCGAGATTGTTGAAAATCGAAAAACGTGCCATTGACCACGGCGAACGACGACACCCCATATGGAACGGCTCGACATTCTCCTCTACGCCCACGACGGCCGCGGCATAGGCCACGTCAGCCGCACTGCGGCCGTGGGACTGGCCCTGCGCCGCCGCCACCCGGACCTGCGCGTGGCCTTGCTGAGCGGAGAGCGCCGCGTGGAGGGGCTCGTGCGCGGCGCTCCGCTGGACTGGATCAAGCTGCCGTCCTACGCCACGCGCGTAGTCGAGGGCCGTTCCCAGGGGGCCCCCGGGGACTGCGGGCTGTCCGACGCGGCACTGGGCGAGGCGCGCGCGGAACTGATCCGGGCCGCGGCCGCGACGCTTCGGCCGCGCGTGGCGCTGGCCGACCACACCCCCCAGGGCAAGCACCGCGAACTCGTGCCCGCGCTCGAGGCCACGTCCGGCGGGACGGCCTGGGTGCTCGGCGTGCGCGCCGTGGTCGGCGGGGTGGGCAAGGTCTGGTCCGATCTCGCGGCCGGACTTTTCAGGAAACATTTCCGAACGCTCTTCTGGTACGGCGACAGGAACGTCTCCCCCACGGAGGCCGAACGGTTGGAAAGCCATTTCGGCCGCGCTCCCGATGTCTGCGGCTACGTCTCCCGGCTGCGCGAACTGGACGCGGCCGGACTCCTCGCCCCCGCAGGCATGCGCCGGGGCGTGGTCATGGGGCTTTCCTGGGCGGACGCGGCCTCGCCGGGACTCCTGCGCGCCGTGTCCGAGGCCGCGGCACGGACCTGCAAGACGCTCGGTCCCTGGCGCATTTTTCTCGACTACGGGCGAGGCGAGGGCGCGGGGACGGTGCGGGAGGAGGCGGCCCGCCTCTTCTCCGGCGTGCCGGGAGCGACGCTGTGCGATTTCGGCGAGGCGTACGCGGACGCCATGGCCGGAGCGCGCCTGGCCGTGGTCTACGGAGGCTACAACAGCCTGACCGACGTGCTGGCAGCGGACATAGGCGGCGTGGTCCTGCTGCGCGGCATGAAGGACAACGAGCAGGAGCTTCACGTGGCCGGGCTGGCCGCGCGGCGGCCGGACCTCGTGCCTCTCGACGCCGCGAGGCTCGACGCAACCGGGCTCGTGCAGGGTCTCGAGAAGGCCCTTGCCGCGGCTCCCGTGCGTTCGTGCCGGGCCGAGGCCGTGTCCATCGACGGCGCGGCAAGGGCGGCGGACCTGCTCGCCGCGCTCGTCCGCGAATCCCGGAGCAAAGAAGGGGAAGGTGCATGAGCGGATCGGGCAATGGATGGCGCAGGCGGCTGGACGGCTGGACCAAGGCCCTGTCGCGCGACGAGACGGCTCGCCTGCGCCGGATGCTTGCGCCGTTTCCCCGCTCCTGCCGGGTGGTGGAGGTCGGCTCCGGCCTCGGCCGCAAGCTCCTGCTGCTGCGGGACATGGGCTTCACCGACCTCTGCGGCATCGAACGCAATCCCGACGTGGCGCAACGGGCGAGGGACAAGGGGCTTCACGTCCTTTCCCCGGAGGGGGCCGAACCGGAGCTCCTGCAGCGACCGGCCGATCTTCTGCTGCTCTCGCACGTGGTGGAGCACTTCGCCTGGGACGGGCTGAGCGAATTCATGAACCACTACTTGAACTTTTTGCGCGTCGGCGGGCACTGCTGCATCGTCTCGCCGCTCGCGCACGACCGCTTCTGGATCGACTTCGACCACGTGAAGCCCTATCCGCCGCAGGCCATCAAGCTCTTCTTCGGCGAGAACGACGAGCAGGTGCAGGCCTATTCCCCCCATACCCTGAAGCTGCGCGACGTGGATTTCCGCAGGAGCCCCTGGCGCATCACCTACAGCCGCGCCCTGCTGCTGAAAAAAGGCGATCTGGCGCCGAGGCTGGCCAACCTGGCCCTTGCCGCGGCCTTCCGCGTAAGCGGCAAACTGCTCGGCCGGACCACGGGCTGGCTCGGACTCTTCGAAAAGACGCGCTGAGCAACGTGTGAGCCCGCTCAGCCCCTCGGATTTCTCAGATTCTGGTGAAGCGCACGAGATACTTGTAGCGTTGCGTGAGGTCCGCTTCCCGGGTCAGGAGTTCGGCGGACCATTTTACCGCGAAGCGGTCCAGGGCGAAGGCGAGCAGGTCGAAGCGCTCCTCGCGCAGGAAGCGCTCGGGATAGAAGCGAGCGAGATCCGCGCCGCTCACGCCGAGTTCCTTGAACGAATAGATGGGGCGCATGGTGTGGATCATCTCGTGCGAGGCGAGGCGGGCGGCGGCGTCCAGGAAGCTGCCGGCGAGGCCCTTGCGCACGCTGCCGCGGCCGATGATGTCGATCATCATGGAGGTGTCGAAGGTGCGGCCGTCCGGAGCGGGGGCCGAGGCGCCGAGGACGTCGGCGGCCAGGAAGGAGACGTTGTCCGCGCCGCGGAGGCGGGCCAGGACCCGGGCGCAGGCCACCACCTCCTCGTCCATGTCGATGCCGAGCACGCTCGCGGCGCCGTGTTCCGCGGCCAGGAACGAGAAGTGGCCGAGGTTGCAGCCGATGTCCACGACGTTCTTGCCCGTGAAGTCGAGCCCGGCCAGATCGGGCGGCAATCCGTCGTCGTCCGCTCCGGTGCCCTCTGCCAGCTGCCTGCCGTCCGGGGCGAAGACGGGGCGCCAGATGCGCTCCTGGCCCAGGGACGCGAGGCGCTGTTCGGCCTCCTTCAGGAGCTCCTGACGCGAGTGCTGCATGGTTTCGGCGTTCATAGGGGCCGGAGTTTGCCCGTCTCGCGCGGGCTTGTCCAGAGAATGCCGAGGCCGCGCGCCGTTCTGCCCCATCCACGGGGCGTTGCCGGTCTTCCTCGTCGAGGCAATAGCGGCGGATTTATCATGGCAGACCGGCGCGAGCTGGGATAGATTCCCCCGTGGCGCACGGGATCGACCTACGAAGCAGGCACGGAGTTTTATGGAAGAACGCAGCACCGCTCTCTCGCTTTCCCCTCATCTGCGGGAAGAGACGGAATCCCTGATCAGCAGCGTCGGTGCCATCGTGCCGTCCACGGAGGCGGAATTTCTCGAGCTCGGCAGGCACCTCCAGGATTTCTGGGAGCGGTCCGCGAGCCTCTCCCGCCTGGCAGCAGAATGCGCTTCCCTGACCTCGGGCGAGGACATGGAGCGCTCAGTGTCCGCCCTTGGTCGTGAACTCGGCCGCCTGGGCGACATGTGCCGCATCGATTCCGGCAACGACAGTCTGCAGCAGTTCGAGCGCATCACCAAGGTCGTCGCAGACCTCGGATCGGTGCTCGGCGATTTCGGCCGCATCGTGCGCAAGCTGCAGATGCTCGGCATCTCCACGCGCATCGAATCCGCCCGTCTGGGGAACACCGGACGCGGCTTCAACACCCTGGCCGACGACGTGGAGAAACTCGGCCTGACCATCGTCGAGCATTCCGCCAAGATCACCGACAAATCGAACATCCTGAGTCGGCATCTCGCTTCGGCGCGGGAACGCACGGCCACCATCCTGGCCAGCCAGAGCGACTGCGCCGAGAGCCTGGTGACCACCGTCCGGACGAACATGGACAGCCTGATGAGGCTGGCGGAGAACTCCCGCCAGGTCGCGGCCAGGCTGCCGGAGCGCACGGCCGGGATCGAGTCCGCAATCGCCGAGATAGTGCGCAGCCTCCAGTTCCACGACATCGTCCGCCAGCAGGTGGAGCACGTGGAGCACGCCATGCGCGACGCCCTGGAGGAAATGGGACGCCTTACGTCCCGGTCTTCGGAGGAGGAAGCCCTCGGGGCCGTTTCCTTCTGCGCGGACGTCTCCGAGGTGCAGCTGCAGCAGATGGTCTCTGCCCGCGACGCCTTCGTCGAGGCCGTGGACAGCGTCATCGCCAACCTCGGCGAGGTCGCCGGGTCCGTGCACGACATCGTGAGCGACATCGCCGGGTCCGCGGGAGACCAGGGCGCAGACGACATTCTGCGGCGCACGGGCACGAGCATCGAAGAAGTCATGGGCGGCATCCGTGAGTTCGCGCAGCAGGGGCACAGCATGGCCGAGACCATGCGCGAGGTCGCGGACACGGTGGGCGAGATGGCCGATTTCGTCTCGGACATCGAGGAGGTGGGGGAGGAGATCGAGCTCATCGCCCTGAACGCCTCCATCAAGGCCGCCCATACCGGCAGCGAGGGCGCCGCGCTCGGTGTCCTGGCCATGGCCATCCAGGCGCTGTCCGTGGAGGCGCGCGACAAGACGAGCCGCGTCTCGGACATCCTGACAACCATTTCCGAGGTTTCGGACAGGCTGCAGAGCAACGCCTCCACCTCGATCAAGACGCAGGAGGTGGACGGGATCCTGGGCAAGTTCCGCGAGATGACGGCCGACATCGGCAGCACCAACCAGAAGGTGGGCAGTTGCCTTGACGGGCTGTCGGAACAGGGCAACTCCCTGGCCGAGGACCTCGTGCGACGCGCCAACGAGGTGGAGTTCCACCACCGGGTGGGCGACGGCCTGCATGCCGCCGAGGTGCGGACCCAGGCCATGCTCGAGCGCATCCGCACGGAGCTGCCGACAATGGAGCGGGGCCGCCAGCCGGAACGCTTGCGCGCGATGCTCGACCGCTACACCATGGAGGCCGAGCGCGATGTCTACCGCAAGGCCCTGGGAGGCGGTGAGGCGGGTGCGAGCTGCCTGAACGAGGACGAGGACGCCTGCACGGGCGAGTTCGGGAACAACGTGGAGCTTTTCTGATCAGGACCCGGGGAGGTGCGCATGGCGGAGATCAGGATGACCGACGGGGCGGGAAACTGCCTGCTCGCGCTCGGCGGTGATGTCACCGTGCAGGATGTGAGCGAGATCCGCGAAACCCTGCACGGAGCCCTTTTGGAGAATTCTTCCATAGGCCTGGACATTTCAGGCGTCAGGGCCGTTGACATTACCTTCTTTCAGTTGTTTGAATCACTGTTCAAGACGGCGGCTTCTCTCGGCAAGGATGTGACCTTGACCGGGAGCGTCCCCCCGGGAGTTCGCGAAGCCGCCCTGGAATGCGGGATCCCCGGAGCCGGCGGAAATCTGGAACGCTGGCTGCTCGTGTGACATCATTCGGAGGAAACGATGCCCAAGACGATCATGACCGTGGATGACTCCGCAAGCGTGCGGCAGATGATATCCATGACCTTGAAGAACGCCGGATATTCCGTCATCGAGGCCTCGGACGGCAAGGATGCCCTGGGGAAGCTCATGGGACCCATCGACATGGTCATCACCGATCTCAACATGCCGAACATGGACGGCATCTCGCTCATCAAGGCCGTGCGCGCCAAGCCGCAGTGCAAGTTCATTCCCATCATCATGCTGACCACCGAGTCCCAGGCCGAGAAGAAGCAGGAAGGAAAGAGCGCAGGCGCCACGGGCTGGATCGTCAAGCCGTTCAAGCCGGATCAGCTGCTGGCCGTGGTGCAGAAGGTCCTCAAGTAGATCGGCCGCGCTGCGGCAGAGGGGGCGGAACATGCAGGACGACAGCAACCGGCAGGCATACCTGGAGGAGGCCCAGGATCTGCTGACGGAGCTCGAGAGCGCGCTGCTCGAGCTCGAAAGCGCGCCCGCGGACAGCGATCTCATCGACCGCGTCTTTCGGGCCATGCATACCATCAAGGGCTCAGGGGCCATGTTCGGCTTCGACGACGTGGCCCACTTCACGCACGACGTGGAGACGGTCTTCGACCACGTGCGCAAGGGCGTCATCCCTGTCACCAAGGAACTTCTCGACCTGACCCTGGCCAGCCGGGACCGCATCCAGGACATCCTCTTCGGCGAAGGCGGTGGAACAGACACCGACCCCGCATGCAGCACGGGCATCCTCGAGCGCCTGCGGGCTTTCCTGCCGGCCCGTGAGGAGGACGAGGCCCCATCGGCCGCCGCGACGGCTCACGCACAGGACGGGGATGCCCCGAACCGTGCCTTCCGCATCCGTTTCAAGCCGCCCCAGGACATCTTTCTTACGGGCAGCAATCCCGCCGCCCTGCTCGACGAGCTGCGCGAGCTCGGCACTGCCCGGGTGCAGGCCCATCTCGACACCGTTCCGGTGCTCTCCGAGATCGACGCCGAATCCTGCTATGTCTGGTGGGACATCCTGCTCGTGACCGCGGCAGGGGAACAGGCCGTGCGCGACGTGTTCATCTTCGTGGAGGACGACAGCGAGCTCGCGATCACCCCCATTGCCCTGGAAGGGGACGGGGAAGGGTACAAGAAGCTCGGCGAAATTCTTCTGGAGCGCGGCGACATCGATCCCACGACCCTGGAGAAGGCCCTCGGGGACCAGCGCAAGCTCGGCGAGATACTGGCCGAGCACGGACTGGTCAGCAAGGACAGGCTGGCCTCGGCCCTGGCCGAGCAGCGCGAGGTCAGGGGGCTGCGCGCGGCCCGGACCAAGGGCGGCGCGGAGATGCAGGCCGCCAGCATCCGTGTGGCCGCGGAAAAGCTCGACCATCTCGTCGATCTCGTCGGAGAGCTGGTCACGGTCCAGGCCAGGCTCTCCCAGGTGGCGAGCGGCCGGGAAGACCCGGTTCTGACCGCGCTCACCGAGGAGCTCGAACGCCTGTCCGACGAACTGCGCGACTCCACCCTGGGCATCCGCATGCTGCCCATCGGCACGACCTTCAGCAAGTTCAGCCGCCTCGTGCGCGATCTTTCCGGCGAGCTCGGCAAGGACATCGAGCTGCGCACCGAGGGGGCGGAGACCGAGCTGGACAAGACGGTCATCGAGCGGCTGGGCGATCCCCTGGTGCACCTCTTGCGCAACAGCATCGACCACGGCATCGAAACCCCGGATACCCGTGCGGCCGCGGGCAAGCCCTCGACCGGGACGATCCGGCTCGTGGCCGAGCACTCCGGCGGCGAGGTCGTCATCCGCGTGGAAGACGACGGCCGGGGCATGGATCCGGCCAAGATCAAGGCCAAGGCCGTGCAGAAGGGCATCGTCTCCCCGGACGCGGACCTCACGGACAAGGAGTGCTACGCCCTGATCTTCGAGCCCGGCTTCTCGACCGCCGAAACCGTGACCGCTGTGTCCGGCAGGGGCGTGGGCATGGACGTGGTCAAGCGGGCCATGGAGGAGCTTCGCGCCAGCATCGACATCGAGAGCGCCGTGGGCCGGGGAACGGTGATCACCATCAAGCTGCCCCTGACGCTCGCCATCATCGACGGGCTGCAGGTCAGGGTGGAGCAGGAATTCTACATCATCCCGCTCTCGGTGGTCGAGGAATGCGTCGAGCTGGCACGGAGCCAGGTCCGCGAATCCAACGGCAGGCAGATCGTCAATCTGCGCGGGGAGACCGTTCCCTACGTGCGCCTGCGCGAGTGGTTCCAGTGCGGGGGGGACGCGCCGTCCATCGAGCAGATCGTGGTCACGCACACCGGAGAGAACCGCACCGGCATCGTGGTCGACGAGGTCATCGGCGAGCACCAGACCGTGATCAAGTCGCTCGGCAGGGTCTACCGCGACGTGGAGGGCATCTCCGGGGCCACGATCAAGGGCGACGGAAGCCTGGCGCTGATCCTCGACATCCCGCGGCTGCTCCGCGATGTCATGGCCCACAGGTAGGCGGAGAAGGCATGGTGACGACCGCCTCCAGTGCAGCCGAACCCGGCGATTCCCAGTCCTACCGCATCGGGAGCATGACCGAACGCGACTTCAAGCGGTTCAGCGAGTTCATCCACCGCGAGTGCGGCATCAAGATGCCGCCGGGCAAGAAGACCATGCTCGAGGCAAGGCTGCAGAAACGGCTGCGGGCCCTGGAGCTCGAGAGCTACGCCCAATACTGCGACTACATCTTCAGCCCGGGGGGGATGGAGACCGAGCTCATTCACATGCTCGACGTGGTGACCACCAACACCACGGACTTCTTCCGCGAGCCCCGGCACTTCGATCTCCTGCGCGATTCCGTCCTGCCCGCATGGCACGGCCGTTTCGGCAACAGCCGCGAGATGCGCTTCTGGAGCGCGGGCTGCTCCACGGGCGAGGAGCCCTATACCCTGGCCATGGTCCTCTCCGAGTACGCGGCCGCGAGCTCGGGCTTCCACTTCTCCGTGCTGGCCACGGACATCTCCACGCGCGTCCTGCAACACGCCCTGCGGGCCGTCTACAGCATGGACAAGGTCGAGCCCGTGCCCATGCCCCTCAAGAAGAAGTACCTCCTGCGCAGCAAGGACAAGTCCAAGGCCCTCGTGCGCATCGTGGGCGAACTGCGGAGCAAGATTTCCTTCGGGCGTCTCAATTTCATGGAGTCCTTCAGTTTCGACCAGCCCATGGACGTCATCTTCTGCCGCAACGTGATGATCTACTTCGAGCGCTCCACCCAGGAGGAGCTGTTGACCAAGTTCTGCGCCAACCTCCGCGCAGGCGGGCACCTGTTCATCGGCCATTCGGAGAGCCTCACCGGCATGAACCTGCCGCTGCGGCAGATAGCGCCAACCGTCTATGAACGGGAGAAGCGATGAGCAGGGGTGGAAAGCTGCGCGTGCTGGTGGTCGACGATTCGGCCCTGGTGCGCAAGACCATGGTGGAGATCCTGACCAGCGATCCCGACATCGAGGTCATGGGGGCTGCCTCCGATCCCTATGCCGCGGCGGGAATGATGGAGCAGGAGGTCCCGGACGTCGTCACGCTGGATATCGAGATGCCGCGCATGGATGGCCTGACTTTCCTGCGCAAGATCATGTCCCAGCATCCGCTGCCCGTGATCATCTGCTCCACGCTGGCGGAGAAGGGGGGCGACGCCTGGCTCAAGGCCCTGGAATACGGGGCCGTGGACATCATGACCAAGCCCAAGGTGGGGACGCGCCAGTTCTTCGAGGAGTCGCGCATCCGCATCTGTGACGCCGTCAGGGCGGCGGCCAAGGCCAACCTCAAGCGCCTCACCCTCAAGCCGCGCGGAGTTGGTCCGGCTCTGTCCGCGGACGCAGTCATCGCCAAGGCCACACGCCCCGTGCTCACCGAGACCACGGACAAGGTCGTGGCCGTGGGCGCGAGCACGGGCGGCACCGAGGCCCTGCGGGTCTTCCTGGAGGCCTTGCCCGAGGACAGCCCGGGCGTGGTCGTGGTGCAGCACATGCCGGAGAAGTTCACCGCGGCCTTCGCCAAGCGGCTCGACTCCATCTGCCGGGTCACCGTCAAGGAAGCCGCGGACGGGGATTCCGTGCTGCGCGGGCAGGCGCTCATCGCGCCGGGCAACAGGCACATGCTGCTCAAGCGCAGCGGTGCCCGTTACCACGTGGAGGTCAAGGACGGCCCCCTCGTGCGCCGCCACCGCCCCTCGGTGGACGTGCTCTTCCGCTCCACGGCGCGTTACGCGGGCCAGAACGGAGTTGGGGTGATCATGACCGGCATGGGCGACGACGGCGCGAGCGGCCTTCTGGAGATGAAGGAGGCCGGAGCCTACACCATCGCCCAGGACGCCGAGACCTCCGTGGTCTGGGGCATGCCGGGCGAGGCCGTGAAGCTCGGCGCAGCGCAGAAGATCATGCCGCTCGATCGCATCGCGGCAGAGGTCGTGCGCGCCTGCAAGGCCTGAGACGCCGGGCTAGTGCTTCTCGCCGTCCTTGTGGCGGTAGGCGAAGACCTCGACGTTCTCGACGGTCACGAGTCCCTCGCGGACCACGCCGTCGAGCCATTCGAGAAACGGCTTTATCTTCTCTTCCGTATCCACGATCTCGATGACCATGGGCAGGTCCTGGGAAAGGACCAGGATCTTGTCCGACTTGACCCGGCTGTTGGCTCCGTAGCCGGACATGCCGCGCAGCACCGTGGCGCCCGCCAGGTGCCGTCGGGCGGCCTCCTCCACGATGAGATCGGAAAGGGCCTGGGAGCCGTGGCGGTCCATCTCGCCCGTGTAGATGCGAAGCCTCTTGGCGTTGCTCGGTAGAATCATTGCTCCTCCGCAGACCGGGTTAGATCGCCCGGGCGATGTTCAGACCGATGAACACGGCCGCAAGGCCCACGACCACCTGCCCGGCGATGTTCACCGCGGCGTAGAGCCACTGGCCCTCGCGCAGCAGCATGCTGCTCTCGAAGGCGTAGGTGGAGAAGGTGGTGTAGGCCCCGAGGAAGCCCGTCATGACGGCGAAGCGCAGCTCGGGCGGGAGTCCTAGGCGGCCTTCGAAGAGGCCCGTCATGAGCCCGAAGAGAAAGCAGCCGCAGATGTTGACCACGAAAGTGCCCAGGGGGAAGCCTATTCCCGCGATGCGCTGCACTGCCGAGGCCATGCCGTAGCGGCAAAGCGCGCCGGCGGCTCCGCCCGTGGCGATGAGGGCGAGTTTTTGCATTCCGGTCCCCCTTGGCGTAATCTGCCCAAATGGGCGAAAATTCATCAGACATGAAATACGAGATCGAGGTCAAGTTCAAAAATGCGGACTTGGCTTCGGTCAGGCGGAGGCTTGCCGCGGCAGGCGGCGTGCGCCTCGGACGCCGCTTCGAGCGCAACGAGGTCTTCGACGACGCGGCGCGTTCCCTGCGCGGACGGGGGGTGCTGCTCAGGCTGCGCGACGACGGACGGGCGCTGCTCACGATCAAGGCGCCGGTCCCCGCAGGGGAGGGCGGCCTTCTCTCCGCCGCGGGCACGGGCGGAGGGCTCAAGATCCGCCAGGAGTATGAGAGCGGGGTCACGGACCTCGCCGCGGTGCGAGCGGGCCTTCTGGCGCTCGGCTACGAGGAGGCCCTGGCCTACGAGAAGGTGCGCGAGGAGTGGTCCTTCATGGACTGCCACGTCTGCCTCGACCGCCTCTCCTTCGGCGACTTCCTGGAGGTCGAGGGCGAGGAGGAGGCCATCCGCGCCTGCGCCGCGGCGCTCGAGCTCGACCCGGCGCAGGCGAGCGCCGAGAACTACCACACCCTTCATGCGCGCTGGCGCGCCGCCCAGGGCCTTTCACCGCAGGACTCCTTCGTCTTCGTCGGGGCGGCCCGCGAGGAGGCCCTGGCCCTCTTTCGGGAAGATTTCACCTGAGCGCCACTTTACCTCGCCCCCTGAGCAGGGTTACTCTGTGACAGACGAAAAAAGGCGTCCCGATGCGCCCTCCCTCTTCACATTCCAGCGGCCGGACTTAGGTTGATGTCCGGACATCGGTAAACGAGGATACGAAATGTCGGAGAAGCTTCCCCAGGAACGCCACGATACCACGACGTTCGTCGAAGACGAGGTGCAGGAGCCCAGACGCTACAAGGTCCTGCTCCACAACGACGACTACACGACCATGGAATTCGTGGTGAAGGTCCTCAAGGAGGTCTTCCACAAGACCGAGGCCGAGGCAACGCGCATCATGCTCAACGTGCACAACAGCGGCAAGGGCGTGTGCGGCGTGTACACCGTCGAGGTGGCCGAGACCAAGGTGACCATGGTGCACAACCTGGCCCGCCAGGCCGGATATCCGCTGCGCAGCAGCATGGAAGAGGTTTGATAGATGCTCAGCAAGAGACTGGAGAACGTCCTCACCACAGCCGTGCGTGAAGTGAAGCGCCGCAACCACGAGTTCCTGACCCTGGAGCACCTGCTCTACGCCATGGCTCAGGACGATTCCGGCCAGGACATCCTGTCCGGATGCGGCGCGGATACGAAGAAGCTCAGGCACCAGCTCGAGCGATTCTTCATCGATCATATGGAAGTACTGCCCGAGTCGCACCCCACCGAGGTCGTGCAGACGCTGGGCGTGCAGCGCGTGCTGCAGCGCTCGATCATGCACATGCAGTCCGCGGGCAAGGAGAAGGTCGAGGTCGGCGACGTGCTGGCCGCGCTCTTCGACGAGGAGGATTCCTACGCGGTCTACTTTCTCAAGTCGCAGGGCGTGAGCCGTCTCGACGTCCTCGAGTTCATCTCCCACACCATCACCGAGAGCCTGGACGACGAGGCGGAACAGAAGACCGGACCGGCCAAGGAGGCCGAGAAGGAGGACAAGTTCCTCGAGCAGTACACGGTCAACCTGACCGAGAAGGCCAAGCGCGGTGAGATCGACCCGCTCATCGGCCGCGACGAGGAGATGAAGCGGACCATCCAGGTCCTGGCCCGGCGCCGCAAGAACAACCCCATTTACGTGGGCGACGCGGGCGTGGGCAAGACCGCCATGGCCGAGGGGCTGGCGCTGAAGATCGTCTCGGGCGAGGTGCCCGAGTCCTTCGCAGACGTCTCCATCTACGCCCTGGACATGGGCGCGCTGCTCGCGGGCACCAAGTACCGCGGCGATTTCGAGCAGCGCCTGAAGGGCGTGGTCGGGGCCATCAAGAACCGGCCGAGCGCCATCCTCTTCGTCGACGAGATCCACACCATCATCGGCGCGGGCGCCACCAGCGGCGGCACGCTCGACGCCTCGAACATCCTGAAGCCGCTTCTGGCCTCGGGCGAGATCCGCTGCATCGGCTCGACCACCTACGAGGAGTACAAGAGCGTCTTCGAGAAAGACCGCGCCCTGTCGCGCCGGTTCCAGAAGATCGAGGTCGCGGAGCCGACCGTGGAGCAGACCGTGGACATCCTCAAGGGCCTGAAGCCCTACTACGAGGACCACCACGGCGTGCGCTACACCGTCTCGGCCATCAAGGCCGCTGCCGAGCTCGCGGCGCGCTACATCAACGACCGCTTCCTGCCGGACAAGGCCATCGACGTCATCGACGAGACCGGCGCGCTCTGCAAGCTCGAGCGCAGCTCCTGCAAGGACAAGGTCATCTCCGTGCGCGACGTGGAGCAGGTCATCGCCCGCATGGCACGCATCCCGGCCCGCCGCGTGAGCATGGCCGACCGCAGCAAGCTGCAGGACCTCGAGGGCGAGCTCAAGAAGCGCGTCTTCGGCCAGGACAAGGCCGTGGAGATCATCTCCCGGGCCATCAAGCGCTCGCGCGCAGGGCTCGGCAACGAGACCAGGCCGCTCGGCAACTTCCTGCTCATGGGCCCCACGGGCGTGGGCAAGACCGAGCTTGCCAAGCAGCTCGCAGGCGTGCTCGGCGTCTCCTTCATGCGCTACGACATGAGCGAGTACATGGAGAAGCACGCCGTGGCGCGGCTCATCGGCTCGCCTCCGGGCTACGTGGGCTTCGAGCAGGGCGGGCTCCTGGTCGACGACGTGCGCAAGAATCCCTACAGCGAGCTTCTGCTGGACGAGATCGAGAAGGCGCATCCCGACGTCTTCAACATCCTGCTGCAGATCATGGACTACGCCACCCTGACCGACAACAACGGCCGCAAGGCGGACTTCCGCCATGTGGTCATCCTCATGACCTCCAACGCGGGCGCGCGGGAGATGTCCAAGTCGAACCTCGGCTTCGGACAGAAGGGCGCGGCGAGCACGGACGTGGAGAAGGGCATGAAGGAGGTCGAGCGCCTCTTCAGCCCCGAGTTCCGCAACCGCCTCGACGCGGTGGTCCAGTTCGGTCCGCTGTCCCAGGAGATCATGGAGATGATCGTGGACAAGTTCATGGCCGAGCTGAACACCCAGATGCAGGCCAAGAAGATCGAGGTCCGCCTGGATCCCGAGGCGCGCGTCTATCTGGCCGACAAGGGCTTCGATCCGGCCTTCGGCGCCCGCCCGCTCTCGCGGGTCATCCAAACCGAGATCAAGGATTCCCTGGCCGACCAGATCCTCTTCGGCGATCTCAAGGCGGGCGGCACGGCCCTCATCGCCGTGGGCGAGGACGAGAAGGGCGAAAAGAAGCCGGTCATCCGCGTGCTTTCCGCTGCAGAGGCCGCAGGCAAGGCCACCGGCAAGCCGGGCGGCAAGAAAAAGCGCGCAGCGGAGAAGGAGCCCGCGTAGCAGCATGGCCGTATTCATGCTGGGCGACGAGCCCTGCTTTCCGGACCCCGCCCTGGCCGAGCCCGACGGGCTTCTGGCCGTGGGCGGGGATCTCGGCATAGAGCGGCTGGTCTGCGCCTACGCCCAGGGCATCTTCCCCTGGTACGGGCCGGACACCCCCATCCTCTGGTGGTCGCCGGACCCGCGTCCCCTGATCGAGCCCGCGCATGTCCACGTTTCCCGCAGCCTGCGCCGCCAGCTCAACCGCGGCGAGTTCCAGGTGACCTTCGATCAGGAGTTCGAGGCGGTGATCGGCGCCTGCGCCCGCTCGCCCCGGCCCCAGGGAGAGGGCACCTGGCTCGTCTGGGACATGATCGAGGCCTACTGCGAGCTGCACGAGCACGGCCTGGCGCACAGCGTGGAGGCCTGGAAGGACGGGCGGCTGGTCGGCGGGCTCTACGGCGTGGCGCTCGGGCGGGCCTTTTTCGGAGAATCCATGTTCCACAAGGAGTCCGGCGCCTCCAAGACGGCCTTCGTGACGCTCTGCCGCGTGCTCGCGCGTTGGGGCTTCGACTTCGTGGACTGCCAGCAGGTCACCCCGCACATGACGGCGCTGGGCGCCGTGCCCACGCCGCGCCGGGAGTTCCTTTCCCGCCTGCGCGCGGCCATCGACCATCCCACGCGCAAGGGCTCGTGGAGCGACGCGGGCGGAGAACTCTGCGCCTGCAGCGCCTGATTCTTTCGAGTATTCCAAACCGGATATCCCAACAATAAGATTGCAAGGACATCGCCATGCGTGACTGCCTTCGCATATTCCTGCTCGTCCTCATCCTCACGGCGGCCGCGACGCACGCCGTGGCCGCCGATGCTCCCGACGCCGCCTCCGACGCGCCCGATACGGGAGACGGCGCGGCCGTCCAGAGCCAAAGCAGCGGCGGCTCCGTGCTCTCCTCCCTGCTCGCGGCGAAGCTCTATGCCCAGGCCGCCCTGGATGTGCAGAACCTCTCGCAGCAGTACGAGGGAGAGCTGGACAAGGCGGGCTTCTACAAGCTCCTGAACCCCCAGCGCCTGAGCAGTGACCCCGACCTTTCCAAGGGCAAGGCCATCGTCGCCCGCTCGCGCAGCCTGGCCAGGACCTACCGCGGAAAGAGCTACGACCTCCTGGCCCAGGGACAGTCGCAGATCACCGCCCTGGACACGGACGAGGAGACCCGCGCGCGCCTCTCCGCCGCCTGGGAGCGCCGCCGTCCGGAGGCCAAGGCCCAGGTGGCCGAGGCCTGGAAGCTCGAGGACGCGGTCATCGACCGCATGGCCGACCTGGTGGATTTCCTGGCAGACCGCAAGGGCGCGTGGCACGTCAGGGGACAGACCCTGTCCTTCGACAGGAGCGCGGACGTGGACACTTACCGTCGCCTGTGCGACGCCTCGAACAAGGCCATGCAGGCCGAGGACGACTTCCAGGCCGAGGCCCGCAGCAAGGCCTTCAAGCAGTTACTGGAACTGGCCCGCTAGGTTTCGGGAGGCAGGTGCGGGAGCAGGGCGAGCAGCTCCGGGGCCACCCGCTCGGGCGTGAGGCCCGTCAGGCACTCGTTGGTGCCCTTGGGGCAGACGTTTTCGTTGCAGGGCTGGCATTCGAGCCCGGCCTTGATGCTCACGTGCTCGGGCGAGGGGAAGCGCCAGGCGTCCGAGGTGGAGCCGCGCACGATGAGCGAGGGCGTGTCCACGGCCACGGCCATGTGGCTCGGGGCCGAACAGTTGCCCGCGTGCAGGGCCGCGGCGTCGATGACCGCGGCCAGCTCGCGCAGCGAGAGTATCCTGTTCGGCACGACCAGATTCTCCGGACGGCGCACGCGGCCCGCGAGGTCGCGGGCGACGTCCTCCTCGCCGGGCCCCACCAGGACCACGAAGCGAAGCTCCGGCCGGGCCTCGGACGCGATGTCCACGAGCCTGGCCCAGTGCTTTGCGGGCCAGCGCCGCGTCTCGCGGCGGTGCGTGGGGTCCAGGGTCACGACCAGATGCTCGTCGGTGAGCCCGTGCTGCTGGAAGAAATGGCCCGCCCAGGCGCGCTCCAGCTTGCTCAGGTACAGGCGCGGCCGTTCGCCGTTCCATTCGATGCCGAGCGGAGCGAGCACCGAGGCCTTGCACATGGCGGCGTAGCCCGGCAGCATGGGGGCGGTGTGGGTGTAGAGCCAGCGCGTGTACCACGGCGCGGTGTAGCTGAGCCGCACCTTGGCGTGCGAGAAGCCCACCACCCAGCGGATGCGCGGCAGCTGCTGGAAGTCCACCACCAGGTCGTAGCCCTCGGACGCCACGCGGCGGTAGAAGGCGATCTCGCGCCGAAGGCTCGTGAGCTCCTTCTTGTCCACCTGCCAGACGCGCGCCAGGTGGGGATTGTTGGCCAGCATGGGAGCGCACTTCTTCTCGGTGAAGAAGTGTATCTCGGCGTCCGGATAGCGCCGTCTGAGCAGCTCCACCGACGGGGTCGCCAGAAGCACGTCCCCGATCTGGCGGAGCTGACAGACGAGTATCTTCCTGAAGTCCAGGGGCAGGAGGGCGCTCAAGCGTTTCCTCTGTCTGGTCCGTAGCGGGCTAGGCCATGGGCTCGTGCTGCGAGAGGTCGTAGAGGCCGTGCAGCGGGATGCCCAGGTCGTAGCTCGGGATCTTCTCGAAGCGGATGATCCCGATATCCTTGCCCTCGGGCACCGAGGACAGCGGCACGAGGCCGAGGGGGATGGGGAAGGACAGCGGGGCGGAGTAGATGGCCACCAGCTTGTCCTCGTAGGTCTTCTTCAGGAATTCGATGATCGCGTCGCGTTCGCCCGGGCCGAAGCTCTCCATGAAGACCTGCTTGCTGCCGACCGGATCGGGCGGCACGTTCGGGGCCACAGGGCCGCCGAGCATCAGCTCCCAGCGGTAGTTCTCCTGCTCCTCGGCGGTCCACTCGGGGCGGAAGAGGTGGACTTCCACGTTGCGGCGCCCCTTGAAGCTCTTGATGACCATGGAGAGGGAAAAGCCCCGGTCGATATCGGGCGAAAAATCATGTTCAATGATGTTCAATTCCATGCTACACCTCCAAAACGCTGTGCTCGGGTTGGACACGGACCTGCCGTCGGCTGTCCGCCGCCGGATTGGGGCCTCATAAGCGCCCGGGCTCGCGGCCACCCCTGCATACGTGTATGAGCGATACATTTCAACTCGTCAGCGAGTTCAACCCCACCGGCGATCAGCCCCAGGCCATAGCCGCCCTCGCCGAGGGCGTGCTCTCCGGGCAGCGCGACCAGGTCCTGCTCGGCGTCACCGGCTCGGGCAAGACCTTCACCATGGCCCAGGTCATCGCGGCCACGGGCAGGCCGTCGCTGGTGCTCGCGCCCAACAAGACCCTGGCCGCCCAGCTCTACAACGAGTTCCGGGCCCTCTTCCCGCACAATGCGGTCGAGTACTTCGTCAGCTATTACGACTACTACCAGCCCGAGGCCTATCTCCCGCACTCGGACACCTACATCGAGAAGGACTCGCAGATAAACGAGGACATCGACAAGCTGCGCCACGCGGCCACGCACGCGCTGCTCACGCGGCGCGACGTGCTCATCGTGGCCTCGGTGTCCTGCATCTACGGCCTGGGTTCGCCGGAATACTACGCGCAGATGACCGTGCCCGTGGAGGTCGGCCAGCGCATGACGCGCGACCGGCTCGTGCAGCGGCTGGTGGAGATCCACTACGAGCGCAACGAGTACGACTTCGCGCGCGGCACGTTCCGCGTGCGCGGCGACGTGCTCGAGATCATCCCGGCCTACACCCAGGAGCGCGCCCTGCGCGTGGAATTCTTCGGCGACGAGATCGACGCCGTGCACGAGCTCGATCCCCTGACCGGGGAGATCACGGCGAAGATGCACAAGACGCTCATCTTCCCGGCCAGCCACTACGTCTCGGACCGCACGAACCTCGAGCGCGCCATGGAGGCCGTACGCGGGGAGCTGGCCGAGCGGCTGCGTTGGTTCCACGAGCGCAACATGCTCGTGGAGGCGCAGCGCCTGGAGCAGCGGACCATGCTCGACCTCGAGATGATCGAGGAGGTCGGCACCTGCAAGGGCATCGAGAACTACTCCCGCCACCTCGACGGGCGCCCGGCGGGCTCGCCGCCCTCCACGCTCCTCGACTACTTCCCGGACGACTTCCTGCTCTTCGTGGACGAGTCGCACATCACCATCCCCCAGGTGGGCGGCATGTTCAACGGCGATCGCTCGCGCAAGACCACGCTCGTGGACTACGGCTTCCGCCTGCCCTCGGCCCTGGACAACCGCCCGCTCAGCTTCGCGGAGTTCGAGGAGCGGGTGCATCAGTCCGTCTACGTCTCGGCCACGCCCGGGCCGTGGGAGATGGAGCGCGCGCAGGGCAGGGTGGTGGAGCAGATCATCCGGCCCACCGGACTCATCGACCCCGAGGTGGACATCCGTCCCGTGAAGGGCCAGATGGACGACCTGCTCGGCGAGTGCAAGGCGCGCCAGGCGAAGAACGAGCGCGTCCTGGTGACCACGCTCACCAAGCGCATGGCCGAGGACCTGACCGAGTATTTGAACCAGATGGGCGTGAGCGCCCGCTACCTGCATTCGGACATCGACACGCTCGAGCGCATGGCCATCATCCAGGCGCTTCGGCGCGGCGACTTCTCCGTGCTCGTGGGCATCAACCTGCTGCGCGAGGGGCTCGACATCCCCGAGGTCGCGCTCGTGGCCATCCTGGACGCGGACAAGGAGGGCTTTCTGCGCTCCACGCGCTCGCTCATCCAGACCTTCGGCCGCGCGGCGCGCAACGTGGGCGGCAGGGTGGTGCTCTACGCCGACCGCATCACCGAATCCATGCGCGAGGCCGTGCAGGAGACCGAGCGCCGCCGCATGGTGCAGGACGAGTTTAACAAGGCGCACGGGATCACCCCGAAAAGCGTCAGGAAAAGCCTGGAAAACGTCCTGGAAAAACTGTACCCCGGAGCGGACGAAGGCGCGCAGAGCCTGCTTCTGGCGGCCGAGGAGGCTTCCCGTTACGGACACGACCCCAAGGACGTGGGCCGGGAGATCAAGAAGCTCGAGCGGGAGATGCGCAAGGCGGCGGAGGCGCTGGAATTCGAGCGGGCCGCGGAATTGCGCGACCGCATCGCCAGGTTGCGCGAAATTCTCCTGGAACTGGGCTGAGCCATGAAGACCAGCGCATCGCTCCTGCGCCTGAAGACCAAGTACGGGCCCCTCTGGCAGCTGCTCGTCGGCTTCGGCGTGCTCTTCCTGCTGTTCCTGGGCGGAATCAGCTTCTACATGTTCCACGAGGGCTGGCCGCTGCTCGACAGCTTCTACATGGTGGTCATCACCCTTTCCACCGTGGGCTATACGGAGGTCAACCCGCTGACCCCCGTCGGGCGCGTCGGCACCGCCTGTCTCATCCTGGGCGGGGTCAGCGCCTTCCTGTACATCGCGGGCAACTTCACGCAGCTCGTGGCCGAGGGCCAGCTGCATCGCTTCATGGCGCACCGGAGGGTCAAACGCATGATCGACTCCCTGAGCGATCACTTCATCGTCTGCGGGTACGGCCGCATCGGCAGCGTGGTCGTGGACCAGATCACGCGCGAAGGGCACCCCCTGGTGGTCATCGAGAAGGACCCGGAGATTTTGGGCAAGCTCCAGGACCAGGGCATTCTCCATCTCTCCGGGGACGCCACCTCGGACGACGTGCTGGAGGCCGCGGGCATACGCCGCGCGCGCTCGCTGATCACGGCCCTGACCCAGGAGGCGGCCAACGTCTACGTGACCCTCACCGCGCGCCAGCTGAACCCGGGCATGATGATCGTGGCCCGGGCGGACAACACGAGCAACATCGCCCGGCTCGAGCGCGCGGGCGCGGACCGCGTGGTCATGCCCCACGTCATCGGCGGCGTGCGCATGGCGCAGAGCGTGCTCAGGCCCTCGGTGACGAACCTCTTCGATCTCGCCATGCGCGGCGTGAACCTCCAGATGGAGGAGCACGCCGTGGCCTCGAATTCCGAACTCGCGGGCAAGAACCTCATCGATTCCAACATCCGGCCGCGCTTCAACGTGATCATCGTGGCCATCAAGAAGCCCGACGGCGACATGCTCTTCAACCCCGGCTCCGATTCGGTCATCGAGGCGGGCGACACCCTGGTCACCGTGGGCAAGCCCGAGAACATGAGGCGTCTGCGCGAAGTCTGCCTGGGCAACGGCGCGTAGGAGCGGCCATGAGCGACTGGCCTCTCGTGCCCTCGCCGGACGCCCCGTCCGGCCCATCCGCTACCGATTCCGGCGATGCCGCGGCGCGCGTGAGCGAGCTGCGTCGGCTGCTCGAGTACCACAGCCGCCGCTACTACGTCCTCGACGACCCGGAGATCTCGGACGCCGAGTACGACACGCTGTTTCGCGAGCTGCAGGCCCTGGAGAAGGCGCATCCCGAGCTCGACGATCCCAACTCGCCGACCCGGCGCGTGGGCGCGCCGCCGCTCGAGGGCTTCGAGGAGTATGTCCACGCCCTGCCCATGTACTCCCTGGACAACGCCATGTTGCTCGACGAGTGGCGGGAGTTCGCGGCGCGCGCGCCACGCTTCTTCGCGGACGAGGCCGCGCGCTCCGTGACCCTGGACGTGCGCCGCATCGTCGGCCGGGAGCTGGACGAGAAGGCCGAGGACAAGTGCCGCAAGAGCGTGAAGAAGGCCGTGGAGGAGCTTCTTTCCGCCGCGCCGGGGACGGAGTACGCGAAACGCTTCGCCGAGGCCGCGCGCCTGGGCGCGCGCGAACTGCTCGGCAACTCCGCGCCGCTGTTCATGAACGATTTCGCCCCCTCCCTGCTCGCGCAGATTCCGGCCGATGCCTGGGCGGAGCTGCCCGAGGCGCTCGGACGCTATTGGGCCGACCCCAAGATGGACGGGCTGGCCATCGAGATCATCTACGAGGACGGCCGCTTCGTGCGCGCTGCCACGCGCGGAGACGGCGTGCGCGGCGAGGACGTGACCGCCAACGTGCGCACCATCCGCACCCTGCCCATGCGGCTCGCCTCCGCGGACGGAGCTCCCGTGCCGCGCCTGCTCGAGGTGCGCGGCGAAGTGATCATGACCAAGAAGGATTTCCATGCCCTGAACGAGCGGCAGGCGGAGCGGGGCGAGAAAGTCTTCGCCAACCCGCGCAACGCCGCGGCGGGCTCGCTGCGCCAGCTCGACTCCTCGGTCACGGCCCGGCGGCCGCTGCGCTTCATGGCTTACGGTGTGGGGCGTGTCGAGTGGCCGGACGGCGCCGAAGCGAGGTCGGAACGCTGGGCCAGCCAGGCCCAGCTCATGGAAGGGCTCGCCGCCATGGGCCTCCCCATCCCGCCGGAGGTCAAGCTCTGCGCTTCCCCGGAGAAGGTCGCAGAGCGCTTCACGCTGCTCGGCGAGGAGCGCGACTCGCTTCCCTTCGAGATCGACGGGCTTGTGGCCAAGCTCGACTCCCTGGCGCTGCAGCGGGTGCTCGGCTTCACGGCCCGCGCGCCGCGCTGGGCCCTGGCGCTCAAGTTTCCCGCGCACCAGGCCGAGACCGTGCTCGAGCGCATCGAGATCCAGGTCGGCCGCACCGGCGTGCTCACCCCGGTGGCCAAGCTCACGCCCGTCGAGGTCGGCGGCGTGGTGGTCTCGAGCGCGACCCTGCACAACGAGGGACTGATCCGCGAGAAGGACCTGCGCGAGGGTGACCACGTGCTGGTGCAGCGCGCGGGCGACGTCATCCCCGAGGTCGTGCGGCCGCTCGTCGAGAAGCGCTCCGGGAAGGAAGAGCCCTACGAGTTTCCCTCGACCTGCCCGAAATGCCACAGCCAGGCGGAGCTCGAGGAGAACGAGAAGACCGGCACGCGCATCTGGCGCTGCATCAATCTCGCCTGCCCGGCCACGCGGCTGCGCGGCCTGGCGCACTTCGTCTCCAAGGCGGGGCTGGACATCGAGGGCCTGGGCGGGAAGTGGATCGAAACCCTGGTGGACAAAGGGCTTCTCACCTCTCCCGCGGACCTCTTCACCTTGCGCGAGAAGGATCTTTTGGAGCTCGACCGCATGGGCGAGAAGCTGGCCTCCAACTTCGTCGCGAGCATCGAGGACGCAAGGAAGCAGGCTGCGCTCGACCGTCTCGTGGCCGCGCTCGGCATCCGCCACGTGGGCGAGGAGATCGCCCGCCTCCTGGCCGAGCGCTTCGATTCCCTGGATGCCATGGCCGAGGCCACGACCGAGGAACTGTCCGAGGTGCCCAAGGTGGGGCCGGAGATCGCGGCCTCGGTGGCGGACTTCTTCGCCAACGAGGAGAACAGGAAGCTTCTGGCCCGGTTCAGGGAGCTCGGGCTCTGGCCGACGGCCGGGGAGACGGAATCTACGGGCCCTCGCACCGCCTTGAGCGACAGGAAGGTGCTCTTCACCGGCTCTCTGCCGGACATGCCCCGCTCCGAGGCGGAGCGCAGGGCGCGGGAAGCCGGGGCCGTGATAGCTTCGGGCGTGAGCAAATCCCTCGACTACCTGGTGGTGGGCGAGAAACCCGGCTCCAAGCTCGCCAAGGCCCAGACCGCGGGCGTGCGGATCATAGATCTTTCCGAATTTCTCGAACTATGCCGTCCGATCGCCTGAGGACGGCGCCAAGGAGGTCGTCATGAGCGTTCCCGTCATCATCATCCACGGCGCAGCCGGACGCATGGGCCAGACCCTGTGCGCTGCGGCGCAGGCCGATCCCGCCCTCGAACTCGCCGGCGTGGTCGACCGCCCCGGCAACGAGGCCAAACTCGCCGCCTGGGGTTGCCAGATGAGCCACAGCCTGGTCGAAATGCTGGACAAGGTGCCGAACGGCGTGGTCATCGACTTCAGCGCGCCGGAAGCGAGCGTCGCAGTGGCTCGTACCGTGGCCGAGAAGGGCGCCTGCGCGGTCATCGGCACCACGGGCCTCAAGGAAGAGCAGGTCGCCGCGCTGCGCGACGCCGCGAAGAAGGCCCGGATCTTCTGGTCGCCGAACATGAGCGTGGGCGTCAACGTCCTGCTCAAGATCCTGCCCGATCTGGTGCAGAAGCTCGGCCCGGCCTACGACATTGAGCTCACCGAGATCCATCACAACAAGAAGGCCGACGCGCCGAGCGGCACGGCCATCAAGCTCGGCCAGGCCCTGGCCGAGGCGCGTGGCTGGAAACTCGAGGAGAAGGGCAATTTCGCGCGCCACGGCATCATCGGCCCGCGTCCCAAGGAAGAGATCGGCGTGATGACCGTGCGCGGCGGCGACGTGGTCGGCGACCACACAATCTATCTGCTCGGCCCGGGCGAGCGCATCGAGGTCACCCACCGCGCCCATTCCCGCGAGACTTTCGCTCAGGGGGCGCTGCGAGCGGCCAAGTGGCTCGTGGGGCAGAAGCCCGGCAGGCTCTACACCATGGCCGACATCTTCTAGGTCGCGGCGGGGCCTGCCGCCCCGCTTGCCGCAGTGCGGGATCGCGCCGGGAGGAATCCCGGCGCGACTTTTTTTTCTTTCATCTCCGTGGGACACGAGCCAGGCATTATTTTCTGAATGCCAGGCGTTTACAGGGCGCAGGCGAATGCGGATACTGGTTCCCTTAAGGGGGAACCATGAAGAAAGGTCTGTCGTTCAAGCTGCTGCTCCTCGTCGGGGGCGCCCTGACGCTCACCATCGCCTCGGCCCTGACGGTGCTCTATCTTGGGTCGGACGCCTTTTCCCGCCGCGAGGTCTCGCAACTGCGCGAAGACATGGTGCAGCGCGAACGCGAGTGCCTGCGCGACCATGTGCAGCTCGCCTACACGGCGGTGCAGGGATACTACGAACGTTCGCAGGATATCGCGCGGCTCAAGGAATACAAGGCGGCGGACTTGAGGCGCGTCGTGGACGCGGTCGTCTCCCAGGCCGAGGCCTTCTACCGTGCCAACAAGGGCGTCATGCCCCGGGAGGAGATCGAGCAGGCCATCAAGGCCATGGTCGCGGGCGTGCGCTTCGACGACGGCAACTACGTCTGGATCAACGACACGCGGCCGGTCATGGTCATGCATCCCATCAAGCCCGACCTGGACGGCAAGGACCTCTCGGGCTTCGCGGACAAGAACGGCACCAAGCTCTTCATGAAGATGGTCGAGGCAGTGCGGAAGGACGGCTCGGGCGTCGTGGACTACATGTGGCCCAAGCCCGGGGAGACCCAGGAGAAGCTCAAGGTTTCCTACGTGAAGCTGATGCCCGAGCTCGGCTGGATCTTCGGCTCCGGCGCCTGGGTCGAGGACATCGAGTCCGCCATGAAGGCAGAGGCCCTGCGCGAGGTCGGCAGGATGCGCCTCACGGACGGCAACTATTTCTTCGTCACCGACCTCGAGCCGCGTATGGTCATGCACCCCTTGTCGCCCGAGCTCGACGGGAAATCCCTCAAGGACTTCAAGGACAAGAAGGGCGACCTGCTCTTCGTGGAAATGGCCAAAAAGGCCGCCGAGGACGGCTCGGGCTACGTTGAATACCTCTGGGGCAAGCCGGGCCAGGACGGGGACTTCCCCAAGCTCTCCTTCGTCAAGCTCTTCAAGCCCTGGGGCTGGGTCATCGGCACGGGCGTCTACGTGGACGACATCGACGCGCAGCTCGCGCGCCAGCGCGAGAAGTTCACCGCAGCCCTGGGAGTCATGACCCGCGAGGCCGCGTATGCCTCCCTGGCCGTGCTTGTCCTGACCCTGGTCGTGGTGGTGCTCTACTTCCGGCGTAACCTGAGCGCGCCTCTGCAGGGGCTCGTGAACTTCGCCTCGCGTGTCGCGGCGGGCGACCTCGAGGCAAGGCCCACGGGACGATACGGCGACGAGATGCTCGTGCTCAAGGACTCCATCGCCTCCATGGTCGGGTCGCTCGAAAGGAGCCTCTCCGAGGCCAACGAGAAGACGCACCGGGCCGACAAGGAGGCCGAGCGTGCCCGCGAAAGCATGCAGGCTGCGGAAGAGGCACGGAGCGCCGCGGAAAACGCCAGGCGCGAGGGAATGCTCGAGGCGGCCGGAATGCTCGACGAACTGGTCGAGCGGCTGGTGGTGGCCTCGCGCGACCTCGAATCCGTGGCCCGCGTCTCGCGTGAGGGCGCGCAACGCCAGCACGACCGCACTGTCGAGACGGCCACGGCCATGGAAGAGATGAACGCCACGGTCCTCGAGGTGGCGGGCAACGCCTCGAGCGCGGCCGAGAACTCGGATCAGGCCCGCGACAAGGCCCTCAAGGGCAGCTCGGTCGTGGCCGACGCCGTGGCCGCCATAGCCAAGGTGGAGGAGCATGCCGCGGGGCTCTCGAGGATCATGGACGACCTCGGCTCCCAGGCGGAGGGCATCGGCCGCATCATCACGGTCATCGAGGACATCGCGGACCAGACCAACCTGCTCGCCCTGAACGCGGCCATCGAGGCCGCCCGAGCCGGCGATGCCGGACGGGGATTCGCCGTGGTGGCCGACGAGGTGCGCAAGCTCGCCGAGAAGACCATGGTCGCCACCAAGGAGGTCGTCGGGGCCATCCAGAGCATCCAGAACGGCACCCGGGCGAGCCTCGTCGCCGTGAAGTCCGCCTCGGAAGCCGTGGCCAGCAGCACCGGCCTGGCGCAGGAGTCGGGCAAGGCCCTGTCCGAGATCGTCACCTTCGTCGACGACTCCGCAGACCGGGTGCGCTCCATCGCCACGGCCAGCGAAGAGCAGTCCGCGGCCAGCGAAGAGATCAACCGCGCCGTCGAGGACATCCGCTCCATATCCTCCCAGACCGCATCGCAGATGGAGGATGCCGAACAGGCCGTGTCCGCCCTGAAGGACTTGGCCGAAAGCCTGCAGCGGGTCATCGCCCGCATGCGCACCTGATGAAGCTGTCCGCGCGATAGATGAATGGATCAGATGAAGCGTGCCTTGTGGAGCGCGCCGCACGGCCGGGAGAGTGGAACGCTTTCCCGGCCGCCGCGTTTGCAGCGGCGGCAGGGGAGATGGTCCGAAAGGGGCGGTGGAAAGGCCGAGCGGGGACGGTGGGCGGAGAGGGAGGCTGCTAGGGCGCGCTCACGAAGGCCTGCATGAACTCCAGGAGTCGGTCCATCTCCGTTTTCAACGACTGATGGTAGCGGCGGCAGGCTTCGATGTCGCCCGACTTGGCCGCCAGGTCGAGGGCCGCGGCCTGCTCCCTGGCTGCTCCCGCGCCGAGCGTGGAGGTCGCTCCCTTGAGGGAATGGGCCAGAAAGCTGATGCGCTTGAGATTCCCCTCCTTCACCGCCTCCTCGAGCGCTCTGAGGCGCGCGGGCTCTTCGCGCACGAAGACGTCGAACATGCGTTTGAGGAAATCGTGCCGCGTGGTGGACATCTTCTCGAACCACGCCTTGTCCATGACCTCCATGACGTCCGGAATCTTGGGGGCGTCCACCGGGGCTTGGGCAGGCGCCTCGGTGGCCTCGGGCGGGGTGCCGCCGCGCCTGAGGGCGCGGACCATGGCCGCGTGGACCTCCTCCGTGTTCATGGGCTTGGAGACGTAGTCGTCCATGCCCGCTTCCAGGAAGCGCTCGCGGTCCCCCTGCATGGCGTGGGCGGTCATGGCGATGATCGGGACCCTGGGGTTTCTCGCCTTTCCTTCTCCATTGCGCACGAGCCTGGTCACCTCCAGGCCGTCCATGTCCGGCATCTGGATGTCCATGAAGACCACGTCGAAATCCGAGCTCGCGAGCAGAGCGATGGCCGTGCGTCCGTTGTTTACCGGCACGACGGTGTGCCCAGCCTGCTGCAGGATCTCCGTGGCGTAGATCTGGTTCACGGCGTTGTCCTCCACCAGCAGAACCCGGACCGGCTTCAGCTCGGTCGTGTCCGGCATTTTGTCGTCCGTCAGGGGAGGGGGGGCGGAGAGGGGGCTCGCGACGCTCAGCATGGCCGTGAATACGAAGGTGCTTCCCTCGCCGCGCACGGAGCTCACGCGGATGTCTCCGTCCATGAGATGCACGAGCTGCTTGGAGATGGACAGGCCGAGACCCGTGCCCGCCTCGGGCCGCTCACGGCCGTTGTCGAGTTGCGAGAAGGAGTCGAAGATGAGCCCCTGCTTGTCCGCGGGGATGCCGACACCCGAGTCCCGCACGGAGAATTCCAGGCGCACTGCGGTTCCCGGTTCGAGGTCTTCCGGAAGGCCGTGTTCTGGCTCCACCAGACGGACGGAGAGGACCACTTCCCCGTGGTCCGTGAACTTGATGGCGTTGGAGAGCAGGTTGTTGATGACCTGGCGCAGCCGACCGGCGTCGCCTACCAGATGGCGGGGCACGAAGCCCTCGACCCGGCTGATGAGCTTCAGCCCCTTCTTCCGCGAAAGGTTCTTGAAGATCTGGATGGAGAGGTCGAGCGTGCGGTAGAGGTCGAAGGGCTTTTTCTCGAGCTCCAGCCGTCCGGCCTCTATCTTGGAGAAATCGAGGATGTCGTTCAGGATCGAGAGCAGCGAGTTGGCCGATTGGCGGACCATTTCCAGGTATTCCCGCTGCTGCGGCGTCAGCGTGGTGGCCAGGGCCAGCTCGGTCATGCCCACGACGCCGGTCATGGGGGTGCGCACCTCGTGGCTCATCTTGGCCAGGAAGTCGCTTTTGGCCCGGTTGGCCGTCTCCGCGTCCTCCTTGGCCTTGGCCAGCTCCATCTCCATGTGCTTGCGCCCGGTGATGTCGCGCAGGGAGGCGAGGTAGGCCAGCATGCCGTCCCACTCGATCTCCACGACGCGCATCTCCACGACCTTGGTGCCGTGCTGCGTCAGGATGTCGAGTTCGGTGGACTCGCCGTCCGTGACCGGGAAGCCGAAGTTCTGCCCCACCAGTTCCTCGGCCTTCAGGCCGAAGATGTCCTCGGCCGCCGGGTTGGCGAAGAGGAGGCGCCCGTCGCTGTCCATGATCAGGATGCCGTCGGCGTTGTGGGCGATGATCTTCTCGACCCAGTGGTCGCTGTTGCCGAAGACGCCGTCGATGCGCCCCTTCTCGGCGCGCGAGAGGATGAGGTGGATGGAGCGCAGGAGCTCAGTCGGCATGGATTCGTCCTTGGCGATGACCTGGGTCACGCCCATGGAGCGGGCCAGCGCCGAGATGCGCTCGTCGCCCGGTGCCGCGAGGACCAGGACCGGCAGGGCCGGGGGCAGGGCGAAGAGCCGCTGCAGCAGGGCGGTGGCTTCGGAAAAATCGAGAGGCAGGCCGACGACGAGGGCGACATAAGGCTGTTTCGGGGCCGTGGCGAAGCACTGCTCGAGCCCCTCGACATGGCGCAGCCGCAGCCCTTCCACGGATTTGAGCGCCGTGGTCGCGGTTGCGGCGACCTTTGTGTCGGGTTCGACGAAGAGGATCGAGCGGGATGGCATTTTTGCGGCGTCTCCGGATAGGCCTTCAGTGTTAGTCTCGAATCGTCCGTTTTGCAATGCCGGTATGAAAAAACTCCGTTCTTTCTACCCCTTCACGCAACACAGGGGACGCAGCCTGGCCACGGCTGCGGCGAGACCTGCCCCGGTAGTGGCCCGGATCACCGCCTCGATGTCCTTGTAGGCGCCCGGGGCCTCCTCGGCCACGCCGGAGAGCGAGCCGCTGCGCACCACGATGCCTCGGCTGCGCAGGGAGGAGACCACGTCCTTTCCCTTGAAGCCGGCCCTGGCCTGGCCGCGCGACATGAGACGGCCCGCGCCGTGGCAGGCGGAGCCCCAGGAGAGGGCCAGCGCCCCCGGAATGCCCGCCAGTACGTAGGACGCCGTGCCCATGCTGCCGCCCACGGGAATGGGCTGGCCGTGGGGCGCAAGCTCGGGCGGCAGGCTCGGATGGCCTGGCGGGAAGGCCCTGGTGGCTCCCTTGCGGTGCACCCAGAGGCGCATGGAACGGCCGTCGACCATGTGCTCCTCGACCTTGCAGGTGTTGTGGCTGACGTCCCAGAGAAGCGGCATCGCTCCCACCCTCCGGAAGAGTCCCTGGACCACGTTGCGCACGCGCTGGCCGATGATCTGGCGGTTGGCCATGGCGAAGTTGGCCGCGGCCTGCATGGCCCCGAAATAGGCCTGACCGAGCTCGGATCCGATGGGCGCGCAGGCCAGGTTCCTGTCCGCGAGCACGAGGCCGTGCTCCGGCGCCTGGGCGTTCATGCGCGCCACGAAGTCCGTGGCCACCTGATGCCCCAGGCCGCGCGAGCCGCAGTGGATGCTGACCACCACCCGGCCCCGGCGCAGCCCGAAACCGTCCGCCAGCTTTTCGTCCAAGACCTCCTCCACCTCCTGCACCTCGAGGTAGTGGTTGCCCGAGCCGAGCGTGCCGAGCTGGCCTCGTCCCCGCTTCAATGCCTCGGCCGAGACCTGGGCCGGATCGGCGTCGCGAAGCGTTCCCCGCTCCTCGATGCGCAGAAGGTCCTCTTCGCTCCCATGCCCTGCCCGTACGGCGTATGCCGCGCCCTCGGCCAGGGCATCGTGCAAGGACTGCGGCCCCGAGGGCCCGGCGCTGCTTCCTACGCCCGAAGGCACGGCGGCATAGAGCGCCTCGGCCAGTTCCGCGAGGCGCGGCGTGATGTCCTCGGCCGCAAGATCCGTGAGGTGGGTGCGCACCCCGCAGGCCATGTCGAAGCCCACGCCGCCTGCCGAGATCACGCCGTCTTTCGGGCGGAAGGCGGCCACGCCGCCGATGGGAAATCCGTAGCCGGAATGGGCGTCGGGCATGGCGCAGACGCGCCCGGCCAGGCCTGGCATGCAGGCCACGTTGTAGAGCTGGGTCAGGGTCTGGGGGTCGAGGCGGTCTGCGATTTCCGGGCCTCCGAAGACCACTGCCTCGGCGCGCATGGGCATGGAGGCCCCGGGCGGCAGATCGAGCCGCCATTGGAAGGCGGACATCCGGGTAAGAGAAAGGGCGAGGGGAGGGGATTTGGGGGCCACGGTCTTTTTTTTCATAGCTGCGGCTCCCTGCCGCGGCGCCTCCTTCTGAGAGGCGCCGCGGCGCGCGGCTTTCGGATCGGAAGGAGCCTACATGGCGTAGAGCTTGTCGCCCGGGATGATGGGAATCCCGTTCTGCTGCAGGATCTCGATGGCCTGGTCGATGCGGTCGAAGCGGAAGATGATGACCGCGTTCTTTCCGCTCTGCTGCACGAAGGCGTACATGTATTCCACGTTCACGTTGTGCTTGCCGAGCATTTCGAGCAGGCGATGCAGCCCGCCGGGGGTGTCGTCCACCACCACGGCGACCACGGAGGTGCGGCCCACGGTGAAGCCGTTCTCCTTGAGCTTGGCGCGGGCCTTCTCGAAGTCGCTGACGATCAGCCGCAGGATGCCGAAATCCGAGGTGTCCGCCAGGGACAAGGCGCGGATGTTGATGCCGTTGTCGCTTAAGACCTTGGTCACCTCGGCCAGGCGCCCGGCCCTGTTTTCCAGGAAGATGGAGAGTTGATCGACCTTCATAGCGTCCTCGCTTTCATGTTGCCGCGGGGCGTGTGTCGCCGCCGTGCCTGACGTCAGTTCTTGCAGTCCTTGCGTTTGTCCAGGATGCGTTTGGCCTTGCCTTCGCTGCGCGCTATGCCCTTGGGCTCCACCAGCTTCACCTTCGCCGAGACGCCCAGGAATTCCTTGATGTTCTTTTGTATCTGCTGTTCCAGGCGTTGTAAATTCTTGATCTCGTCGGAGAAGAGCTTCTCGTCCACCTCCACCTGCACCTCCAGGGTGTCCAGGGGGCCGTCGCGATCGACGATGAGCAGGTAGTGCGGGGTGAGGCCCTGGGTTTCGAGCAGGATGGATTCGATCTGGGAGGGGAAGACGTTGACGCCGCGGATGATGAGCATGTCGTCGGAGCGGCCCATGATCCGGCTCATGCGCGCGAAGGTGCGGCCGCACGTGCAGGGCTCGAAGGAGAGCGAGGTCAGGTCGCGCGTGCGGTAGCGGATGAGCGGGATGCCTTCCTTGGTCAGGGTGGTGATGACCAGTTCGCCCACGCTGCCTTCAGGCAGGCTCTCGCCGGTCAGCGGGTCGATGATCTCGCAGAAGAAGTGGTCCTCCTGCATGTGCAGGCCGTTTTGGGCCTCCACGCATTCGATGCCCACGCCGGGGCCCATGATCTCCGAGAGGCCGTAGATGTCCAGGGCCTTGATGCCCAGCTTGCCCTCGATGTCGCGGCGCATCTCGTCGGTCCAGGGCTCGGCCCCGAAGATGCCGATGCGCAGGGGCAGCTTCTTGATGTCGATGCCGACCTCGAGGGCCGCCTCGTGCAGGTGAAGGGCGTAGGAGGGGGTGCAGCAGATGACGTCGGAGGCGAAGTCGCGCAGGAGCATTGCCTGGCGCTTGGTGCCGCCGCCCGAGACCGGGACGACCGTGGCGCCCAGGCGCTCGACGCCGTAGTGCGCGCCCAGGCCTCCTGTGAACAGCCCGTAGCCGTATGCGTTGTGGATGGTGTCGCCGCGCTTGGCCCCGGCCGTCATGAAGCAGCGGGCCATGCACTCTGCCCAGGTCTCGATGTCGCGCTGCGTGTAGCCCACGACCGTGGCCTTGCCCGTGGTGCCGGAGGAGGCGTGCAGGCGCACGATGTTCTCCCTGGGCACGGCGAAAAGGCCGAATGGGTAGTGGTTGCGCAGGTCCTGCTTCTCGGTGAAGGGCAGCAGGCTCAGATCCTTCAAGGTCTTGACGTCGCTCGGCTTGATTCCCAGCTCGTCGAATTTCTTGCGATAGAAGGGGACCGTGGCGTAGACGCGCTCGACCTGCGTCTTGAGCCGCACGAGCTGCAGCTCCCGCAGCTCCTCGCGCGGCATGGTCTCCTTTTTGATGTCGAAGATCATGATTCCTGCCTCCTTGCCGTATGCATGGCCGTTCGAACGCTTCGGCACGCCTGCCGGACGCTTGGCGATGTTCCTGTGGAAGGTGGCGGGCCCGTCCTCGGACGCATGCGACCTGTCGGCCGCGAATCGGGCTCGACCGCTGCTGTTCAAGTGCCTGAAGCGGGAGGGACGCGTCAATAGCTTTCCCCCTCCCCGCCTTCTGCCGTGCGCCAGGCCGGGGGCCTTTGCATCGCTCCCGGCGGGGCAGGGGGGTTGCGCACGCCGTGGAAAAAGATCATACAATCGTCGGTAAGTCCCTTGCCGCGCCTTTTCCCGGCGTCAGCCCGGCCCTGGCCGCTAACCTTGCAGGGAGTCAGGAGTTTGAGCAGGAGAGAGCCCATGCCCAGCCCGTGTCGCGCCGCCTTCCGCTCCCCGTTTCCGGGGATGGCGCGAGCCATGGCCATGGCTCTTGTCCTGGCCCTGGGCCTTCTCGCTGCGCCCGCCGTGCAGGCCCGGACAGAACAGACAGGGCAGGAGGGACAGGGCGCCCGGCCGTCCGATGCGGCTCCTCCTTCGCCTGCTGCCCCGTCCCCGGCGGCCTCTGTGAATGAACACGCCCCCGAGGCCTCGGCGGCGACTGGGAAAGAGGCGGTCCAGCCTGCTCCGCGAATCGACGACACGCTCTATGCCGGGCTGCTCGCGCGCAACGTCAGCCACGGACTGGTGGACTACCCGGGACTGCTGCGGGAGGAGAAGACGCTCGACACCTATCTGGACGCCCTGGCCCGGGTGAATCCGGAAGCCCTCGACCGGGCCGGACAGATGGCCTACTGGATCAACGCCTACAATGCCTGGACCCTGAAGCTCGTCCTGGACCACTATCCCGTTTCTTCCATCAAGAAGATCGGACCGTTCTGGTCCACGCCGTGGAAGATCGAGTTCGTGCGCATCAGGGGAAACGGCGGCAAGGAGCGCACGGTGGCGCTCGACTACATCGAGCACAGCATCCTGCGACCCAGGTTCAAGGACCCGCGCGTCCACTTCGCGGTCAACTGCGCGTCGAGGAGTTGCCCTCCGCTCAGGGCGGAGCCCTACGAGCCGGACCGCCTGGACGAGCAGCTCGACGATCAGGCCTCACGCTTCCTCAATTCGCCGGACGGCGCCCGGCTCGTGGACGACGAGCTGTACGTCTCGAAGATATTCGATTGGTTCGGCGGGGATTTCGGCGGCGAGGAGGGAGTGCTCGGGTTCGTGCGGCGCTACGCGCAAGGAGATTTCCGGACGAGACTTATAGCTCTGGGCGAAAAAGTCCGTCTGCGGTATATGGACTACGATTGGTCCCTCAACAGCAAATAAGGGAGACACGTATGCGCATCGGCATGATCGGTCTTGGACGCATGGGTTTGAACATGGCCCGCCGTCTGCTCAGGAACGGCATCGAGGTGGCGGCCTACAACCGCAGCCCCGAAAAGACGAAAGAGCTGGCCGCTGACGACGGCGCGGTGGCCTGTTTCTCCCTCAAGGAACTCGTCGAGGCGCTGCCCGCGCCGAGGGTCCTTTGGGTGATGCTGCCCGCGGGCAAGGTGGTGGACGAGCATCTGGACGAGCTCTTTCCGCTGCTCTCGCCCAAGGATCTGGTCATCGACGGCGGCAACTCCTGGTACAAGGACGACATCCGCCATGCGTCCAAGGCCGCCGACCTCGGCCTGCGCTACATGGACGTGGGCACGAGCGGCGGCATCTGGGGCCTCGAGAAGGGCTACTGCCTGATGGCCGGCGGCGGCGAAGACTCCTTCGCCCTGGTCGAGCCCGCCCTCAAGGTGCTCGCGCCCAAGGACGGCTACATGCACTGCGGTCCCGTGGGCTCGGGCCATTTCGTGAAGATGGTCCACAACGGCATCGAATACGGCATGATGCAGGCCTATGCCGAGGGATTCAGCATCATCGAGCGTTCACCCTTCGGCGAGGGGCTCGACTATTCCGCGCTTTCCCATCTCTGGAACCAGGGCAGCGTGATCCGCTCCTGGCTGCTCGAACTGGCCGAGCAGGCTTTTGCCGACGACTCCCGCCTGACGTCCATTAGGGGCTACGTGGAGGACTCGGGCGAGGGACGCTGGACCGTGCAGCAGGCCGTGGAGAGCGGCGCCAGCGCGCCGGTCATCACCCTGGCGCTCATGGAGCGCTTCCGCTCGCGTGATGAGGACGCCTTTGGCGACCGTGTTCTGGCCGCCTTGCGCCACGCGTTCGGCGGCCATGCCGTGAAGCACAGCGGGGAGGGCGAGTGATGGCTGCGAAGACGGAGGACTTCTGGACGCACATACAGGCCGAGGTGATGGACAAGGCAAAAGGGGCCTCCGGGGAAGCGACCAGCTGCGGCATCGAGCACGCCGAGAATCCCTGCGCCATCGTCATCTTCGGGGCCACGGGCGACCTCACGGCGCGCATGCTCCTGCCCGCCATGTGTCGACTGATGCGCTATGGCGCCATGCCGGACAACTTCGCGATCATCGGCGCGAGCCGCACCGAGCTTTCGAGCGAGGCCTTCCGCGAGCGCATGCGCGGGGCGCTTACCGAGGAGGGGCAGGAGTACGAATACCTCGAGACCTTCGGCGATCTCGCCAAACGCCTCTTCTACTGTCATGTGCAGTTCGACGACCCGTCCTCGTTCAAGGGATTGGCCGACTGTCTGCAGGAGAAGGACAAGGAGTTCGGCCTGGGAGGCAATCGCGTCTTCTACCTGGCCGTGCCGCCCGAGGCCTACGAGGACATCTCGAGGGGACTCGGCGAGGCCGGTCTTTCGCGCTCCGAGGGCAACGGGAGCTTCGCGCGCATGGTCGTGGAAAAACCCTTCGGCCATGATCTGGCCTCGGCCCAGAAGCTCGACCGGGTCCTGCACAAGTCCTTCGACGAGGACCAGATATTCCGCATCGACCACTACCTGGCCAAGGAGACGGTCCAGAACATCATGATCTTCCGGTTCGCCAACTCGATCTTCGAGCCCATGTGGAACCGGGACTTCATCGAGTCCGTGCGCATCACCGCCGTGGAGAGCCTCGGCGTGGAGCACCGGGCCGGCTACTACGACCACGCGGGCGTGTTGCGCGACATGTTCCAGAACCACATGATGCAGCTCCTCTCCCTCTCGGCCATGGAGCCGCCCTCGGCCTTCGAGGGCAACATGATCCGGGACGAGAAGTCCAAGGTCTTCCGCTCGCTCAGGCCCTTCTCCGAGGAGACCCTGGCCCGCCATCTCGTGCTCGGGCAGTACACCTCCGGCTCCATCGAGGGGCACAAGGTGCCCGCCTATCTCGACGAGCCCGGCGTGGCGGCCGATTCCAGGACCCCGACCTTCGCGGCCATGAAGGTCTTCATCGACAACTGGCGCTGGCACGGCGTGCCCTTCTACGTGACCTCGGGAAAGAGGCTCGCGGCAAAACGCACCGAGATAGTGGTCAAGTTCCGGGAGGTGCCGTGCTCCATGTTCGGCCGTCAACTCGGCGACCAGATCTCGGGCAACACCCTGACGCTGGGCATCCAGCCGCGCGAGGAGATAAGCCTGACGTTCCAGACCAAGATGCCCGGCCCCAAGGTCTGCCTGCGCTCCGTGCTCATGAACTTCGACTACAACCAGGGCGTCACCGGGCCCTTCCTCGAGGCCTACGACAAGGTTCTGCTCGACTGCATGCTCGGCGACCATACGCTGTTCTGGCGCCAGGACGGGGTCAACCTCTGCTGGAGCTTCCTGGCGCCGGCGCTCGAGGCCGCTGACTCCGCGCGCAAGGACGACCTCCTTTCCTTCTACCGCGCCGGTTCCTGGGGACCGCAGGAGGTCCGCAGGCTCATGGAGGGAGCGAAGGGATGATGCGCCATCTGGACATGTGCGAGTCGCGCGAGGAGTTCGTCTTCACCGCCGCGCAGGTGGTGCACGAGGCGGCCCGGGATGCCGTCGCAAAGCGAGGACGTTTTCTCCTCGCCCTTTCCGGCGGAAGCACCCCGGGCCCGCTTTACGAGGAACTGGCGCGCGGCGAATTCCGCATGCCCTGGGAGAAGACCCACGTCTTCTTCAGCGACGAGCGGGCCGTGCCGCCCGACGACGCGCGAAGCAACTTCCACATGGCGCGCGAGAGCCTGCTCGACCGCGTGCCCTTGCCCGAGGGGCACGTGCACCGCATCAAGGGCGAGCTCGGGGCCGCGGCCGCGGCCGATGCCTACGAGGCGGAGGTCCGCGAGGTGGTGGCTGCGCCGGGGGAGCAGGGGAGCCTCGTCCCTGAAGCCGTTTTCGACCTCGTGCTGCTCGGTATGGGGCCGGACGGCCACACGGCGTCCCTCTTCCCCGGCGCGCCCACCCTCGGCGAGGAGGCGCGCTGCTTCGTGGCCGCGCCCGTGCCCGCGCTCGAACCGCACGTGGAGCGCGTGACCATGACCCTGCCATGCATCGCCTCGGCGCGGCGCGTGGCCGTGCTCACCGGAGCCAAGGGCAAGCGCGAGGCGCTGGAGGCCGTGCTCGGGGGCGCTCCGGGCGCAGCCGAGCGCTACCCGGTCGCGCGCGTGTCCGCGGCCGAGCGTCTCTACTGGATCGTTCGTCCCTAGAAAGACTGAGGAGTGGAGCGAAGACCGCCCGGGGCCGCATGAACGTGGCCCCAGCGTGCAGTCCTCTCTGACATTATTTGTCCCGATCGGGCCGGATCAGGCGGTGGTGTCGCGCTCGCGCAGGCCGACGAGGAAGAGGATGGAGTCCAGCCCGAGTGTGGAGATGGACTGGCGCGCCCCTTCCTTGACCACGGGCTTGGCGTGGAAGGCGATGCCGAGCCCAGCTATGTTCAGCATGGGCAGGTCGTTCGCCCCGTCGCCCACGGCGATGACCTGCTGCAGGCTGATCTCCTCGCGCTCGGCGATCTCGCGCAGCACCTCGGCCTTGCGTGCGCCGTCCACGATGCGGCCCACGACCTCGCCCGTGACCGTGCCGTCCTTCACTTCGAGCTCGTTGGCGTAGAGGTAGTCGATGCCCAGGCGCTGCTGCAGCTTCCTGCCGAACCACGTGAACCCGCCGGAGATGATGGCGATCTTGTAGCCGAAGCGCTTGAGGTTCGTGATCAGCCGCTCCGCCCCTTCGGTCATGGGGATGCGCGCGGCCACGCGCTCGAGCGCCTCCGCGGAGAGGCCCTTGAGCAGGCGCAGGCGCCTGCGGAAGCTCTCCTGGAAGTCGATCTCGCCGCGCATGGCGGACTCGGTGATGGCCGCGACCTTCTCGCCCACGCCCGCTTCCTTGGCCAGCTCGTCGATGACCTCGGCCTGGATCAGGGTGGAGTCCATGTCGAAGGCCACGAGGCGCCTGTTGCGGCGGAAGACGTTGTCCTCCTGCAGGGCGATGTCCACGCCGCGCGTCTGGGCGATGCGCAGGAACTCCTTGCGCAGGGCCAGCGCGTCGTCGGGCGTGCCCTGCACGAAGAACTCCACGCAGGCCGGGCGGCTCTCCCCGTTCGGCACGAGCGGCGCGCGGCCCGAGAGCCTCGTTATGACCTCGATGTTCAGGCCGTGCTCGTTCAGCGTCTGCGTCAGCTCCGAGACCTGCACCGAGCCGATGGTCCGGCCGATGAGGGTCACGATGTAGCGCTTCTGGTCTTCCAGGGCGGCCCAGCGGCCGTACTCCTCCTCGCTCACCGGGATGCAGCGCAGCCGCAGGTCCAGTTCGTGGGCCAGGAAGAGAAGATCCTTGACCACGGGCGCGGATTCGGCCTGCTCCGGGATGTGCACCAGGATGCCGAGCGAGAGCAGGTCGTGGATCACGGCCTGGCCCATGTCCAGGATGTCCAGGTTGTAGCGGGCCATTCGGGCGGTGATGGCCGCGACCAGGCCGGGGCGGTCCTCGCCGGTGAACTGGAAGAGAAGGATTTCGTTCATTCGCTCAGGGCTCCTCGGAAGACGTGCCGGGCCCCGAGGGGGGCGTGCAGGCCCCGGAATCTTCCATAAATCAGGCCCATGGTAAAGCACCAACGACCGGTGACATCCGCGGGCCGGAAGCGCCGCGCGCATTGCGGGACGCCTGGCTTTGGGCTAGACTCCCCGCGGCCGATACGGCCCCTTGGAGGAACAGTGGATTTTCGGACATTGGTAGCCCGCACCCGCACGCATCGCCGTTTCAGGCAGGACCGTCCCGTCTCGCTCGAGACGTTGCGGGGCCTCGTGGACATGGCCCGGCTCGCGCCCTCGGCGGCGAACAAACAGCCGCTCAAGTACGTCCTGATCAACGAGGCCGCGCCCTGCGCGAAGATTTTCGCCCACCTTGGATGGGCCGCCTATCTCAAGGACTGGGCCGGCCCGGCCGAGGGCGAGCGTCCCGCCGCCTACGTCGTGGTCTGCGGCGACAAGCGGGTGAGCTCGGAGTGGGGCTGCGACCACGGCTTCGCCATCCAGAACATGCTGCTCGGGGCCATGGACCAGGGGATCGCGGCCTGCGTTCTGGGCGCCATCAAGGACAGGCCCGGCCTGCACGACGAGCTCGGCCTCCCGGACGAGATCGAGGTACTGCTCGTGGTCGCCTTCGGCGAGCCGGGCGAGGAGGTCGCCATCGACGAGCTTGGCGAGGACGGAAATGTGCGTTACTGGCGCGACGCGACTGGAACGCACCATGTGCCCAAGCGGTCGCTGGCCGAGATCGTGGTGACCGAAAACCCGGAAATGAACTGATGCCGAAAAAGCCCAAGAAAGAAACAAGCAATATTCCCTCCCAGGAAAAGGCCGTGCTCGTTGCGGGCTGGCTGCGGGACAAGAAAGGCCAGGACGTGATCGTGCTCGACGTCACGGGCATCTGCCCCATCACCGAAATGCTCGTTCTGGCCTCGGCCACCAGCCCCCGCCATGCCAAGGGCCTGGCCTCGCACGTGCTGGACATGGCCGCGGAGCAGAAGCTCGAGTACCTGGGCATGGAGGGACAGGCCGAAGGCGCCTGGATCCTCGTGGACCTGAACGACGTGCTCGTGCACGTCTTCTCCGGCGACAATCGCGAACTCTTCGACCTCGAAGGCCTGTGGTGCGAGGGCGCGCGCGTGGGGCTTCCCGATGACGCGACGGCCTAGGCCCCTGGTCCTGCTCATCCTGGATGGATGGGGCATTGCGCCGGACGGACCGGGCAACGCAGTGTGCCAGGCGGGCACGCAGCACCTCGATGCGCTGAAGGCTGCCTGGCCGCACACCGCCCTGGCCTGCTCCGGACGCGACGTGGGGCTGCCGCGCGGCTTCATCGGCAATTCCGAGGTCGGCCACATGAACATCGGCGCGGGGCGCGTCGTCTTCCAGGACATGACCCGCATCGACGTGAGCATCGAGGACGGTTCGTTTTACGAGAACCCGGCGTTCCTCGACTGCATCGCCAAGGTCAAGGCCTCGGGCGGCAGGCTGCACCTCATGGGACTGCTCTCCGACGGCGGCGTGCACAGCCATCAGGAGCACCTGAACGCCCTGCTGCGGCTGGCCCGCGAGCAGGGGCTTCCCCAGGCCTACGTCCACTGTTTCATGGACGGCCGCGACACCGCGCCTCAAGGTGGGCTCGGCTACATGAAGAAGCTCTGCGGCCACATGGCCGAAACCGGCTTCGGCCGTGTGGCCACGGTCATCGGCCGCTACTGGGCCATGGACCGCGACAGGCGCTGGGAGCGCAACCAGCGCGCCTTCGAGGCCATGGTCCTCGGCCGCGGCGAGCGCACGGACGATCCCCTGGCCGCCGTCCAGGCGGGCTACGACGCGGGCAAGACCGACGAGTTCATCGAGCCGACGGTTATCACGGAAGAGGGCAGGCCGGTCGCGCTCATCGAGGACGGCGACGGCGTCATCTTCTTCAACTTCCGCTCGGACCGCGCGCGGCAGATCAGCCGAAGCCTGTTCGAGGGGAATTTCGCCGAATTCCCGCGCGAGCGCAGGCCGAAGCTCGCCTCCTTCGTCTCCATGACCCGGTACGAGGCCACATTTCCCCTGGCCGTGGCCTTCCCGCCCTCGTCCGTGGCCAAGACCCTGGGAGAGGTCGTTTCGGAGGCGGGGCTCAAGCAGCTGCGCATCGCGGAGACCGAGAAGTACGCCCACGTGACCTTTTTCCTCAACTGCGGCCGCGAGGAACCCTTCGCGGGCGAGGAGCGCATCCTGGTGCCGAGCCCCCGAGAGGTGGCGACCTACGACCAGAAGCCCCAGATGAGCGCGGACGAGGTCACGGAAAAGCTGCTCGCGGCCCTGGCCGACTACGACATGGTGGTCTGCAACCTGGCCAACCTGGACATGGTCGGCCACACCGGCGTCATGGACGCGGTCAAGCAGGCCTGCCGCACCGTGGACGCCTGCGTGGGAAGCATCGTCAACGCCGTGCTCGGCCTCGGCGGAGCGGTGCTGCTCACGGCGGACCACGGTAACTCCGAAGAGATGCTCGATGCCGATGGCGGCGTGCAGACCGCGCACAGCACCAATCCCGTGCCCTTCGTGCTCATCGGCGAGGGACTTGCCGACGCGCGCCTGCGCGCCGAAGGACGGCTGGCAGACATCGCGCCCACGGCGCTCGCGCTCCTGCGCATCCCTCAACCGGCCGAAATGACCGGCCGTTCACTCATGGCGTGACCCCAGGATGTCCGAGACCAACCACAAGCCCCTGACCCCGGTCAAACCGTCGGGGCTCGAGCTCATCTATCTCTACCCCTGTCCCTTCTGCGGCCGCGAGGTGCCCATCATCGCGCCGGTCCGTCCGGCCATGGCCCGGTGCGACGCCTGCCGCCAGAATTTTCCCATCGTGCCCGTGGACGAGCGCAGCGTGCGCTACGTGAAGATCATGCTCGGCGGGGGCAAGGCGGCCATCGACCCGGACTTCCTCTAGCGGAGGCTGCGCGTCGGCCATGCCCCGGCTCCTCTACCTCACCCAGTCCGGTCCCACGCTGCCCTCGGTGCGCTTCCGCGTCCTGCCGTTCGTTGCCGCCGCACAGCAGGCGGGCATCGCGGCCGAGTACCGGGTCATCCCCAAGGGGAGTCTCAAGCGCATTCCGTTCTTTCTGGGACTTCCCCGCGCGGACGTGCTCGTTCTGCAGAAGAAGCTCCTGAATCCCTTCGACCTCTTTCTGGCCGCACGCGCTGGCAGGCGCTTCGTCTACGACTTCGACGACGCGGTCTGGACCTCGCACCCGGGCGTCACGGACGAGGCCAGGCGCAGGCGCGAGCATGCCAAGCAGGTGCCGCGTTTTGCCGCCGCCTGCCGCCGGGCGGATCAGGTCGTCGCGGGCAACGAATTCCTGGCCGAGCGGGCGCGCGTCTTCAACGCGAACGTCGCCGTGCTGCCCACGCCGCTGGACACGGACCGCTACGTGTCCGCCCCCAAGGGAGGCGGTCTGCCGGTGATCGGCTGGATGGGCACGGCCTGCAACCAGGTCTTCCTGCCTGAGTTGTTCGCCGCCCTGGCGCCTTTTTCGGACCGCATGCGCCTGTCCGTGATCTCGGATGAGCCCTACGCCGACGAATCGTGGCGGGACGTGGGCTTCGAGAAGTGGAGTCCCGAGCGCGAGATCGCCCAGCTGCAGGCCATGGACATCGGCCTCATGCCCTTGTCCGACGACGAATACACGCGCGGAAAATGCGGCTTCAAGCTCCTGCAGTACATGGCCTGCGGCGCCGTGCCCGTGGCCTCCGACGTGGGCTTCAACCGCGAGATAGTGGAACACGGCCGCACCGGCTTCCTGGTCAGGAGCCCGGAGGAGTGGCGCGAAGCCGTGGCCGTGCTGCTCGACGACCCGGCCCGTCGTACCGTGATGGCCGCCGCCGCCAGAGAGGCGGTGGTGGAGCGTTTTTCCCTGGCCGCCGCTGCGCGGCGGCTGTTTTCCATCCTTGGACTCATGGAGGCATAAGCCTATGGCATCCCTCAAGAAGACACTGGCATCGGGCGGCTCGGCGCTCGGCTCCTGGCTGACCCTGCCGTCCCCCGCGATTCCCGAGATCATGGCCAACGCCGGCTATTCCTGGCTGGCCGTGGACATGGAGCACGCGTCCATAGACCTCTCCCAGTGCGCCGAGCTCATGCGCGCGGCCTCCCTGGCCGGTGCCGAGCCCCTGGTGCGCCTGCCGATAAACGACCCGGTGATCATCAAGCGGGTCATGGACGCGGGCGCGCACGGCATCGTGGTGCCCATGGTCAACACCGCGGACGAGGCGCGCGCCGCCGTGGCCGCCATGCACTATCCGCCGCGGGGAGTGCGCGGGGTGGGGCTCTTCCGCGCCCAGGGCTACGGCGCGACCTTCCCCGAGTACAAGCGCTGGCTGGCCGAGGATTCCATGTGCATCGTGCAGATCGAGCACATCGAGGCCGTGAAAAACCTCGAAGAGATCCTGGCTGTCGATGGCGTGGACGGCTACATCATCGGCCCCTACGACCTCTCCGCCTCGCTGGGCGTGCCGGGCGAGTTCGACCGTCCCGAGGTGCAGGAGGCCCTGGCCGAGATCGAGGCCAAGGGGCCGAAGTCGGGCAAGGCCCCGGGCATCCACATCGTGGAACCGGACCTCGACGCGCTCGGCAAGCGTCTGGCCCAGGGCTACCGTTTCGTGGCCTTCAGCCTGGACATCCGCATGCTCGACGTCTTCGCGCGGCAGGGCATGGAAAAATTCAAGCAAAGCGTCAACAAATAGGACAAGGAACTGAAAATGGGCAAAATCGTCGCCGTCATCCCGGCCCGCATGGGCTCCTCGCGTTTTCCCGGCAAGCCGCTGGCCGACATCCACGGCGTGCCCATGGTCGGCCACGTCTTCTTCCGCACGCGCATGTGCGACCTGCTGGACGAGACCGTGGTCGCCACCTGCGACCGCGAGATCGCCGACTATGTCGAGTCCGTGGGCGGCCGCGCGGTGATGACGCTGGACACGCACGAGCGCTGCACCGACCGCACGGCCGAGTGCATGCTGAAGGTCGAGGAGGCCGTGGGCGAGGACGTGGACATCGTGGTCATGGTCCAGGGCGACGAGCCCATGGTCACGCCCGAGATGATCTCCGCCTCGCTCGAGCCCATGCTCGCCGACCCTGCGCTCGGGGTGGTCAACCTCATGGCCGACCTAGGGAGCGTGGAGGAGTTCGAGGACCCCAACGAGGTCAAGGTGGTCACGGACCTTTCGGGCAACGCGCTCTACTTCTCGCGCGAGCCGGTGCCTTCGCGCAAGAAGGGCGTGCTCGACGTGCCCATGAAGAAGCAGGTCTGCATCATTCCCTTCCGCCGCCAGGCGCTGCTCGACTTCAACGCCCTGCAGGAGACCCCGCTCGAGCGCATCGAGTCTGTGGACATGATGCGCCTGCTCGAGCACGGCAGGCGCGTGCGCATGGTCCAGACGGACGCACGCACCAAGAGCGTGGACACGCAGGCCGACCTCGAGCTCGTCAGGAAGCTGATGGCCGACGACGGACTGCGCGGCAGCTACTCGTAGCCCCGACGCAGAAGCGGATCGTACGAAAAACGCCCGCCCCGGCATGCCGGGGCGGGCGTTTCATTTTTTGCCGCGAATCGGGATTTCCCGGGATCAGCCCTTGTTGCGCTCCTCGATGAACGCGCCGAGCCCGGTCAGGTCCTCGCCCCAGGGCAGGGGCGCGGGGAAGCTGCCGCGGCCGTAGAAGAGGGTGCCCACCGCTTCGGCCGCCGCGAGGTCCGTGCCCGAGTCGCCGACCATGAGCGTCTCGCTCGGTCCGGCCGTCTCGTTCGCCACGATGTTCGCCAGGAGCTCGGTCTTGGGCGTGGGCGAGCCGAAGATGCCCTTGAAACAGGCGTCCACGCCCTTTATGCGCAGGATGCCCTTCAGCTCCTCGTCCGGCGCGCCGGAGGCCACGTAGAGCGGCAGGCGCGTGCTCCACTCCTCGATGAATTCCCTGGCCCCGGGCACGAAGGGCGCGCGCTTCAGCGCCTCGGCCCCGGCTTCCACGAAGCGCCGCACCATGTCGTCCATCTCGGGATCGGTGATCTCCCGGCCGAAGAACTCGCGCCACAGGTGGCGGAACTTCTCGAACCGGCTGACTCCGCCGTGGGCCACGTGGAAGTCCACGAGCACCTGCACTGCCTTTTCCCCGAGATGCTCCGCGCATTTGGCGAAGGCCTCGGTCTTGAGCGTCACGGTCTCCAGGATCACGCCGTCGCAGTCGAGGACCACGCACCTGATCTTGGGGCGGCTCACGGCCGCACCTCGGGGGGCACGGGCACGCCCAGCGCCTCCAGGAGGTTCTTCGCGGCGTCGAACTCCATGCGCGAGCGACCTTCCTTGGCGTAGGAGCCGATGTGCGGGGTGATGATGATGTTGTCGAGCTCGGCCAGCGGGCCCTTGTAGGGCTCGGCGGAGAAGCAGTCCATGGCCGCGCCCGCGAGATGGCCGGAAGCGAGCAGGGCATGCAGCGCCTCCTCGTCCACCAGACCGCCGCGTCCGGCGTTGACGAGCCAGGTGCCGGGACGCATGAGGCGAAGGCGCTCGGCGTCGATCAGGTAGCAGGCGTCGCCGGGCTTGGAGCAGTGCAGGCTCACGATGTCCGCCCAGGCGAGCAGGGAGTCGATCTCCATGCGCTCGCCGAGCACGCATTCCACGCACGGGTCGGCATAGGCGATCTCCGCGCCCAGGGCGGAGAGGAGTTCGCCCGTGGCCTGGCCGATGCGCCCGAAGCCGATGATGCCCACGCGCTTGCCGAGCAGCAGGTTGCCCATGCGCTTCTTCCACACGCCGCCGCGCATCTCGCGGTCCATGCGCGTGACCTGGCGCAGGAGGTCGAGGATGAGGCCCACGGTCAGCTCGGCCACGGAGCGCGTGGGGCCGAAGGGCGTGTTGCGCACGGTGATGCCCTGCGCCGCGCAGGCCGTCTGGTCCACGCTGTCCATGCCCACGCCGCAGCGCGAGATGGCCTTGAGCCTGGGCAGTTTTGCCAGCACGTCGCAGGAGAGGCTTTCCGTGCCCGCGAGGATGCCCTCGCAGTCGGCGCACAGGGCCACGGTCTCCTCGGGAGTTAGCTTGCGGCCGTGCGGATTCAATACGATTTCCGCCCCGGCCCGTTCGAGCAGTTCCAGGGGGGCGCGTCCATAGACGGCGAAAGAAGATGTCGTGATTGCGATACGCATGACGTTGTACCAGTGATGTCGGTGATTGTCGGCAGGAGGCGCGCGTTCCGCCCTACGCGGCGGCGCGCCGTCCCGTCTGTTGCAGGATGAGTCCGGCCACGATGCACGAGAGTCCGGCAAAGGTCGAGGACAGGATGGGCTCGCCCACCAGGAAGTGGATGAGGAGCAGGGAGACGAAGGGCGAGATGAAGATGAGGTTGCCCACGCGCGAGGTGTTCTCGGCCAGGCGCAGGGCCGTGATCCAGGTGATGAAGGTCACGCCCATCTCGAAGAGGCCCACGTAGGCGGCGCCCGCGAGGCCCGCCGCGCTTCGGGGCAGGGGCGAGGAGACGAGGCATGCCCAGGCTAGGCAGAAGGGCAGGGAGCAGAGGAAGTTCATGGCCAGTCCGGCCACTGGGTCGCGGTGGTCGCGCGTGGAGAGCAGCCAGTAGAGCGACCAGATGACCGTGCTCGCGAGCGCGCAGGCCACACCGAGCGGGCTTGCGAAATGAAGTCCCGCGAGGTCGCCGTGCGTGGAGATGACCAGCACCCCGCCCCAGCTGACCAGGGTGGCGGCGATGTCGCGCCAGGAGAGGCGCTGCCCGAGGATGGGCACGGAGAGGAGCGCCAGGGTGATGGCCCAGGTGTAGTTGAGCGGTTGCGCCTCCTGGGCCGGCAAGAGGTCGTAGGCCTTGAACAGGATCAGGTAGTAGACGAAGGGGTTCAGCAGGCCGAGGCCGAGCGCCCTGAGCCACTCGGCGCGGCCGTAGGAAAGGAGAAGGCCGAGGCGGCCCTGGATGGCCAGGGCCGCCAGCATGACCATGGTGGAGACCAGCGCGGACCAGAAGAGGAGCTGGGCCACGTCCATGTGCCGAAGCGAGAGCTTGAAGGCCGAAGCCACGGTGGACCACAGCGCCACCGTGACCAGGCCGTAGGCCATGGCCCGGCGCTGGTTCTTCATTGCAGGGCCTTCATCAGACGATGACGTGGCGCTTGATGTGGCTCACGACCTCTTCGGGCGTGTCGAGGATCGTCAGGAGGTCGAAGTTTTCCGGGCTCACGTAGCCGCGCTTGAGCAGCGAGGACTTGAACCAGTCGATGAGCCCGCTCCAGAAGTCGCTGCCCATGAGGATGATGGGGAAGGGCTTGATGCGCCTCGTCTGGATGAGCACCAGGGCCTCGGCCATCTCGTCCAGGGTGCCGAAGCCGCCCGGCATGGCGATGTAGGCCATGGCGTATTTCACGAAGACGAGCTTCCTGATGAAGAAGTAGCGGAAGGTGATGCGCTCGTCGAGGAAGTCGTTGCTCTTCTGTTCGAGCGGCAGCTCGATGTGCAGGCCGATGGATTTTCCCTTGCCGCCTGCCTTGGCGCCCTTGTTGGCCGCCTCCATGAGTCCCGGTCCACCGCCGGTGATGATGTCGTACCCGGCGGCCGAGAGCTGGCGGGCGACCTCTTGGGTCAGCTCGTAGTCCTCGTCTCCGGGCTTGGCCCTGGCCGAGCCGAAGATGGAGACCGCGGGCCCCACGTCGGTCATGTCCTCGAAACCGTCGACGATCTCGGCCATGATGCGGAAGAGCCGCCAGGATTCGTGCATGGAGAGGTTGTCGATGACGAACTGCCTGGAATCTATCACATGTTCCTCCTAGGATGCCGGGGATGTGCCCGGGGCATGACGGCCTCGTGACGGCCTTTGCCTGGTCGTGCGTCTTCATGCGCCCTGCCCGGAATCCGACCCGGCGCAGGAAGAAGATGGACATGGGGTGTTTACCCTCGGCCGGTGGCGGTGTAAACACCGAGAGCCCGCCCTGCGGCGGGGTCATCGTTCTGCAACAAGGAGACGTGCGTGAAGATCAATTTTCTAGGGGCAGCGCGGACAGTCACCGGCTCCTGTTACGTCCTCGAGGCCGCAGGCCACCGCTTCGCCGTGGACTGCGGAATGCACCAAGGCAACAAGGAGATCGAGAAACGCAACCAGGACATGGGGCCTTACGATCCCGGCCATCTCGACTTCGTCCTCATCACCCATGCCCACATCGACCACACCGGCCTTCTGCCGCGCATCGTCAAATACGGCTTCAAGGGGCCCATCTACTGCACCGCGGCCACGGCCGATCTCATGGACATCATGCTCCAGGATTCCGCCCACATCCAGGAGATGGAAGCGGAATGGGAAAACAGGAAACGCCAGCGACACGGCCGCCCGCCGGTGGAGGCCCTCTACTCCCTGGACGACGCCGCGAAGACCCTTCCGCTCCTGAAGCCCGTGGAATACGGCAAGGAGTTCGAGCCCGTGCCGGGCGTGAAGGTCACGTATCGCGATGCGGGTCACATCCTGGGTTCGGCCTTCATCAAGATCGAGATCCACGAGAACGGCAAGCCCACCTCGTTGCTCTTCTCGGGCGACCTGGGCAGGCCGCACCAGCTGCTCATAAGCGACCCTGCCGTGGCCCACACGGCGGACTATCTTTTCGTCGAATCCACTTACGGCGACCGCAACCACAAGGACGAGGGCAGCAGCCGCGAGGAACTGGCCGCGGCCATCGCCTACGCCTACAAGAACCGGGAGAAGTGCATCATCCCGGCCTTCGCCGTGGAGCGCACCCAGGAGATCATCTTCACCCTCTGGCAGCTTGCCAAGGAAGGGAAGCTGCCCAAGGACATCCCGGTCTTCCTGGACAGCCCGCTGGCCATCAAGGCTACCGAGATCTTCAAGAAGCATCCCGAGTACATGGATGCCGAGACCCGGGCGATGATGACCAACGGCGACAATCCGCTGAACCTGCCGAACCTCGTGTACACGCGGACGCAGGCCGAGTCGCAGAAGATCAACGAGCACGACGGCCCGGCCATCGTCATCTCGGCCAGCGGCATGTGCAACGCCGGTCGCATCAAGCACCACCTGCGCCACAACCTCTGGCGCCACGGAGCGGCCGTGGTTTTCGTCGGCTTCCAGGCCCAGGGCACGCCGGGCCGCCACATCGTGGACGGGGCCTCCAAGATCCGCATCCTGGGCGAGGAGGTGGCGGTTCACGCCAAGATCTTCACCATCGGCGGATTCTCGGCTCACGCTGGCCAGAGCCAGGTGCTGGACTGGATCTCCAACCTCTCCAACAAGGCCATGGAGATCTTCCTGGTGCACGGCGAGGCATCGGCCCAGGACACCCTGGCGGGGCTCATCCGCGAGCGCTTCGGCTTCACCGTGCACATCCCGGACTACCTCGAGGAGGTCGAGCTCAAGCCCGGCAAGGAGCCCGCCGTGCAGCTCCATCCGGAAAAGGCCCAGCCAGCCATCGACTGGGGCTATCTCGTGGGCGAGACCGAGCGTCTGCTCACCACCTTCAAGGGCAAGCTGCCCGACGTGCAGGGCAAGGCCTGGGTGGACCAGACGGAAATGCGCGAGCGCCTGCTGGACGCCCACCGGGCGCTCCTCGAGCTCGTTTCCCAGAGCTGAGCCTCGGCCGGAACACCGTTGATTATGAGATTGTCGAAACCATGATGCGCATCACCGGCGGCGCGCTCAAGGGGCGCCGCATAGCCACAAGCGAGGGGCCGGGGTATCGCCCGGCCACCTCGCGCGTGCGCGAGGCGCTCTTCAGCATGCTCGCGGCCCGCGGACTGTCGTTCACGGGGCTTCGCGTCATGGACGTCTTCGCAGGCTCGGGCAGCCTGGGAATCGAATGCCTGAGCAGAGGCGCCTCCTTCTGCCGGTTCATCGAGAAGGACCGCGCCGCGGCAGCCTTGATCAGAAAAAACCTTGTCGATCTCGGGATAGAGCGCGGCCGCTTCAGCGTGGCAGCCGAGGACGCGCTCAAGGTTCTCACCGGCAAGGGCGATTCCTCCTACGGCCTCGTTTTCGTTGACCCTCCGTATGGCAAGGACCTTTTCGCGCCTGCCCTGGCCCGCCTCGACGCGGGCGGCTGGCTCGCCCCGGACGGCTTTCTGGTCGCCGAGGTGGAGTCCGGTCTTTCGGTGCAGATCGGGGAGCCTGGCTCCGGGTTCAGCCTGGAAGCCGACAGAAACTACGGACAGACGCGTATTCTGCTCTGTCGGAGGACAACATCATGAGCATGGCCATCTATCCCGGCACCTTCGACCCCCTGACCTTGGGCCACGTGAGCCTCGTGCGCCGCGCGCGCACCGTGTTCGGCCGCATCGTCGTGGCCGTGGCCAAGGACACCTCCAAGACCCCGCTCTTCAGCCTCGACGAGCGCGTGGCCATGGCCCGCGAGGTCTTCGCCTTCGACGAGGGCATCGAGGTGGAAGGCTTTTCCGGCCTGCTGGTCGACTACGTGTCGCGCCGCGGCGCCAACGTCATTTTGCGCGGCTTGCGCGCGGTCTCTGATTTCGAGTACGAATTCCAGATGGCCCTCATGAACCGCAAGCTGCACCGCGAGATCCAGACCGTCTTCCTGATGACCGACTACCGCTGGATGTACCTGAGCTCCACGATCATCAAGGAGGCGGCCAAGCACGGCGCCAACATCAAGGGCATGGTCCCTGACCAGCTCGTGCCCCACGTCTATGCCCGCTTCGCGGAGCTCAGGGCGGAAGGGAAGCTGTGAGCACGGCCCAGGGCGAGCCGCGGCGCCTGCCCGGATCGGTCTGCATCGTCGGCCCCACGGGCGCCGGAAAGACCGACCTCGCCCTGGCCCTTGCCGAGCGCTTTCGCGGCGGCGTGGTCAACATCGACTCACGCCAGCTCTACAGCGGTCTCGAGATCGTCACCGCCCAGCCCACCGCCGCGGATCAGGCGCGTTGCCCGCACCTGCTCTACGGCGTGCTCTCGCCCTGCCAGTCGGTCAGTGCCGGGGCCTTCACGGTCATGGCCGAGGAGGCCATGCTGGAGCTGGCGGAGCAGGGTTGTCTGCCGCTCCTGGTCGGGGGAACGGGACTTTACCTGGATGCGCTGCTCTACGGCCTGTCGCCCATTCCCGAGGTGCCGGACGTGACCCGGCAGCAGCTCCAGGAGGCCTGGGAGGTCTTCGGCGGGGAGACGCTGCACTCCTGGCTCACGCAGATAGATCCGGTCTACGCGGCCAAGATCCATCCCAACGACCGGCAGCGCATCACACGCGCCCTCGAGGTCTTCGAGAGCACGGGCCGCGTCTTCTCGAGCTTCCACCAGCAGGAGGACGAGCCGCCGCGTTTCGACGCCTTGAAGCTCGGCGTGGGCATGGACCTGGACGAGCTCACCCCGCGCCTTGCGCTACGCATCGAGAGCATGCTCGAGGCCGGGGCCGCGGCCGAGATGGAGCGGGCCTTCGCCGAATGTCCGCGCGTGGACGCGCCCGGCTTCACCGGCATCGGCTCGCACGAACTCCTGGAATACATCCGGGGGCGGCTGGACATCGAGCAGGCCAAGTCGCTCTGGCTCAAGCGTACGCGGGCCTACGCCAAGCGGCAGATGACCTGGTTTAAGCGCGACGAGGCAATCCAGTGGCTCAGGCCGGACGACACGGAAAAAGCCATATGGTTGGTCGAGGAGTGGCTGGCGCGCGCCGTGCACAGGCAACCTGACGCCGAGTAATCCTCCGGCCTTCCGTCCCCTCTCTTCCGCTTCCTACTGCGCTCCCGGTTCCTGCCCTGCCTGGCGCAGCTTTTCGAGCAGCTCCTCCACCTGGGCGAGGGTCTCCTTCTGCGCCGGATCGTCGAGCCGCGTGTCGAGCAGCTTGGCGCGCAGGGACATCTCCTCCACCAGGGCCTGCGCTGCCTGGCGGCGCAGGGTGCGGGGCAGGGCCTCGACGGAAGCCAGCCGGTTCTCGAGGCCGTCCACGCGCTGCGTGAGCGACGCGCTCGCGGCGCGCAGGTCGTTGTTGCTGTTCCTGGACGTGATGAAGAAGGCCCCGGCCACGATCAGGGCCAGGAAGGCCAGGACGAGGGCCGTGGCGGCCATGTCGCGGGCGGAGCGGGAGAAGCTGAGGTCGAGGGGCGGTTGATTCTCGGTCATGACGGCTACCTCCGGTGCGCGTTCCCGTCCCCCGTGACCGGGGGACGGTTCTTCATGCTTACTTATGAACGCGCGGGGAGGCGCCTGTCAACGGCAGGCGTCTGACGGTCGCCGGGACGGCCTACTGCTGTTCCACTGAGTCGATGAGCTGGCCGAGCGGCGTCCCGTTGGGGGCCTTGGCATTGGGATTGATGGCCAGGAGCTCCTTCCAGACCGCCACGCCCTTGTCCTTCTGGTTCAGGTCGAAGACCAGGACCACACCCTTGTTGAAGTGCGCCACCTGGTGCTTGGGATCGAGGGCGAGGGCCTTGTTGAAGCAGTCCAGGGCCTGCTGGTACTGCGTCAATTCGCGGTACATCACGCCCAGGTCGGTCCAGACGTCGGGCTGCGCGTCCTTGATGGCCAGCGACTTCTTGTAGGCATCCACGGCCTCGGCGGGCTTGTCGTGGTCGAAGTAGAAGTTGCCGAGCTGGTTCAGGGCGTTGACGTTGCCCGGCTGCTTGGAGACGGCCATTTCGAGCTCGAGAAGCTTGGCGCGCTCGGCCGGTGAGAGCTGGTCCTGCTGGGCTGGCTGCTGCTGCGCACCCTGCTGGGGCGGCATCTGCGGCATCCCCTGCGGCATCCCCTGGGGCGCTCCCTGGCCCATCCCCTGGCCCATGCCCGGAGGCATGCCGCCGCCTCCCATGCCGGAAGGCTGGGCCGGGCGCGGCGGATTGTACATGGTGCCGGTGATGACCCCGGCCGCGAAGCCGAGGGCCAGACAAAAGAAGATGACGACGTAGAACATGTCCTTGCGGACGAAGCCCTTGGGGCTGGATTCGGGACTCATGAAACCTCCTGTGTCCGGTCGCTCCACATAGCCTGTTCCGGCAGCGCAGGCAATCGCGCCGGGCGTGTATCCCACGTCCGCGCGACCGACCTCCGGATGCGAAAAGGCCCCGCGCGCTCCCGGGTGTTTCCGGGAGCGTGCGGGGCCTCGGCATGTCATGCCGGACAGAGGGAGGCTATTCGGCCTTCTTCTTGTCCGCCTTCTTGGCGGGCGCCTCGGCGTTTTCGGCCGCGGAGCCGCCCTGGGGGACTTCCTTGGGGGCCTTCTTCCTGGGCGCGGGCGGGGTGCCGTGCTGCACGATCATCTGGCGCTCCGTGGCGACCTTGCGCCAGGCCGTGCGCATGTGCAGGCAGTTCACGGGGCAGGAATCCACGCAGATGCCGCAGTAGACGCAGGCGAACGGGTCGCAGGTCCACTCGCCCGTCTCCTTGCTCACGGTGATGCACTGCGAGGGGCACTTGCGGGCGCAGGTCTGGCAGAAGATGCACTTCTCGATGTCGTTGTAGAGCTCGCCGCGGTATGCCTCGAAGGGATCGCGGGTCTCCACGGGGTAGAGGCGGGTGCTGTACTTTCCGAAGAGGTTGCGCAGCACGTTCGGTGTCATGAACGCCATAGTAGAGCCTCCCTTAACGCTCGGTGCAGGAGATGCACGGGTCGATGGACAGGACCACCACGGGCACGTCGGCCAGCTCGATGCCGGGCAGCATGGCCAGCAGCGGGGGGATGTTGGCGAACGTGGGCGTGCGGATGCGCACGCGCTCCATGAACTTGGTGCCGTTGGCCTTCAGATAGTAGAAGAGCTCGCCGCGCGGCTGCTCCACGCGGGAGACCGCCTCGCCCTCGGGGTTGCCCTTGACCTTGACCTGGGTCTCGCCCCCGGGGAGGTGGGCGATGGCCTGGCGCACGAGGTCCACGGACTGCAGCGTCTCCCGGAAGCGGACCTTGCCGCGGGAGTAGGAGTCGCCGCCGTATTCCACCACCGGCTCGAAGTCGATGGCGTCGAACGCGGCGTACTTGAGCTGGCGCATGTCCTGGGCGATGCCCGAGCCGCGCAGCGTCGGACCCGCGGCGCCGAGCTCGTAAGCCTGCTCCTTGGAGAGCACGCCGATGCCCACGGTGCGCTTCTTGACCGTGTAGTCGTCGAGCATGGTCTTCTGCAGCCGCAGGATCTCCTTTTCGACGAAGTCGAGCTCGGAGAGGATCCAGTTGATCTGGTCGGTGGAGAGGTCGGCGCGGGTGCCGCCCACCACGTTGACCGAGACGATGACGCGGTTGCCCGCGGTGGCCTCGTTGATGTCCATGATCTTCTCGCGGATGCGCCAGAACTGCATGAACAGCGACTCGAAGCCGAAGGCGTCGGCGAAGAGGCCGAGCCAGAGCAGGTGGGAGTGCATGCGGTGCAGTTCGGACCAGATCACGCGCAGGTACTTGGCCCGGGGGGGAATCTCCACCCCCATCATGGCCTCTATGCCCTGGCAGTAGCACATGGCGTGGATCTTGGAACAGATGCCGCAGACGCGCTCGACGATCTGGATCATCTGGTTGTAGTCGCGGATGTCCACGAGCTTCTCGAGTCCGCGGTGGACGTAGCCGAGCTGCGGCAGCGCCTCCTTGACGATTTCGTCCTCGACCACGAGCTTCAGGTGGATGGGCTCGGGCAGGACGGGATGCTGGGGACCGAAGGGTATGATGGTGCGGGGCATGTGTTCTCTCCGCTCGCTTACTGTTTACGGACCGTGCCGTATTTGCAGAAGGGCGTGGCCTTGACCTCGTCCTCCAGGTAGAGCCTGCCGTCGAAATCGAGCGGCAGACCATCGAAGCAGACGCCGTAGTGGTCCTTGATCTCGTTCTCCACGAGCACGGCCATGAACAGGGTCGGCGTGATGCTCGGCGCGGCCTGCCCCTTGGGCAGGTTCATGCGCAGGTGGCGCTCCGCGAGCTCCTTGTCGAAGTGGTAGAGGAGCTGGAACTCCTCCTCGCTTACGTCCACGCAGGTCATGGTGACCATGCGCCAGCCGTCGTTCTTGAGCTTCGCGACCTCGCCGATGAGGGTGTCGGGGGTGACGGTGATGGTATCGAGTTGCATTATCGGTGCCTCCTAGCCTGCGGCCTGCTTCTGCAGCTCGGCCAGCTTGCCCAGTCCCGCCACAACGCCGTCGATGATCGCCTCGGGCTTGGGCGGGCAGCCGGGCACGTACACGTCCACGGGGATGATCTTGTCCACGCCGCCCACGACGTTCGGGGCCTCGCGGAAGACGCCGCCGGACAGGCCGCAGGCGCCGATGGCGATGACCAGCTTGGGGCCGGGCATCTGGTCGTAGATGTTCTTCAGGACGTGCTTGTTCCTGTGGTTGACCGTGCCGGTGACCAGGAGCACGTCGGCGTGCTTGGGGTTGCCCACGTTGACGATGCCGAAGCGCTCGACGTCGTACAGGGGCGTCAGGCAGGCCAGGACCTCGATGTCGCAGCCGTTGCAGGAGCCGCAGTCGAAGTGGATGATCCACGGCGACTTCAGCTGCGATTTCTCTATCATCTTCTTGAACATCTTAGGCCCCCTTGAAGGTGATCCAGACGAGGTTCACGGCGGACATGGCCAGGCCGATGCCCCAGACGTAGCCGAGCATCCAGCGCCAGGTCATGCGCGCGGTGACGTTGTCCAGGAGGATTTCCGCGAAGTAGGTGAGCACCAGCAGGACGGCCATGCCGATGAGCGAGGTGTGCCAGAAGAGCGCGCACAGGCCGAGGACCAGGATGGTCTCGTACCAGTGGGCGACCTCGACCAGGGCGAGGTAGGGGCCCGAGTATTCGATGAGCACGCCCTTGACCAGCTCCTGGTGGCCGTGGTGGCTCGTGGAGAGGTCGAAGGGGGATTTGCGCAGCTTGATGGTCAGCGCGTAGCTGAGCGCCAGGAAGAGCAGCGGCAGCTGGGGCAGCAGCGGCTGGTTCTGGGCCAGGATGGCCGAGATCTTGAACGATCCCGTGGTCAGGTAGATGCCCACGAAGACCAGGATGATCAGCGGCTCGTAGGCCAGGATCTGGAGCAGCTCGCGGTTCGCGCCGACCTGGGAGTAGGGCGAGGGCGCGGACAGGGCGCCGAAGACCAGGAAGACCGCGCCGACCGCCTGCACGAAGAAGAGCAGGAGCAGGTCGGAGCCCGCGAAGAGCAGGCCCACGGAGATGGCCGCGGCCGCGAGGTAGGTATAGGCGCAGAAGACCTGCCACACGTTGACGATGGCGGCTTCCTTTCCGAAGAGCTTGAAGACGTCGTAGAAGGGCTGGAAGATGGGCGGGCCGAAGCGCGACTGCATGCGCGCCGTGACCTTCCTGTCCAGTCCCGCGATGAGGCCGCCTACGAGCGGGGCCAGCACGATGCCGATGATGCCGAGTATGATCGCGGTCATTACAGCGCCCCCCCGATCATCATGGCGAGCAGCATGGCCGCTCCCATGTTGATCCACAGTGTCAGCTTGTCCTCCCCGAAGATGGCGGTGAGGTAGTAGTTGGAGCTCTCATAGGCCACGGGCGCGCCCAGGGGGCCGGTGAAGCCCGAGGAGTCCGGCAGGTTGATGCCCGCGAAGTAGGGCGGGATGTAGCGGGTCTCCTTGGAGCGCAGCACGGCGCGCATGGCGAAGAAGAAGGCCACGGCGAGCAGCAGGAACAGGGGGTAGATGGCGAAGGCGCCCACCGGGCTCGTCAGCGTGCCTTCGGCCACCTGATAGGGGGCGGAGGCCAGCAGCGGCATGACGAGGCGGGTGTAGAGCAGCGGCGCGGCCAGGGAGAGCACGAGCGCTCCGATGGCCATGGAGAGCAGCGGGATGGCCGTGAGCACCGGCATGGCCGGGTGCTTGGGCTCCGCCTTGTAGGGCGCGCTCATGAGGTTGCCGCCCCAGCGCGCGTAGATGAGCACCGTGAGCGCGCTGCCCACGGCGAGCATGATGATCACGAAGAGGTTGTGTCCGGCCGCCTCGATGGCCATCCACTTGGAGAGCAGCACGCCGAAGGGCGGCAGCATCATGGTGATGAGACCGGCGATGGTGATCAGCGCCGCGCGCGGCATGGTCGCGGAGAGGCCGCGCATGGCTTCGATGTCGCGGCTGCCGATATGCTGCTCGATGTGGCCCACGCAGCAGAAGAGGAGCCCCTTGGACACGGCGTGGAAGACGAGCAGGAGCACTCCGGCGGTGATGGCCTGGGCCGTGCCCAGACCGGCGCAGGCGATCATCAGGCCGAGGTTCGAGATGGTCGAGTAGGCCAGGATCTTCTTGGCGTTGGACTGTCCCACGGCCAGCGCGGCCGCGGCCACGAAGGTGAAGGAGCCGCACACGGCCACGGCCGTGCCCAGGAAGGTCCCGGCGTAGATGGGGGCGAAGCGCAGCACGAGGAAGACGCCTGCCTTGACCATGGTCGAAGAGTGCAGCAGCGCGGAGACCGGCGTGGGCGCGACCATGGCGCCGAGCAGCCAGCTCTGGAAGGGCAGCTGCGCGGCCTTGGTGAAGCCCGCGAGGCAGATGAGGGAGACCGCGAAGAGCAGTCCCGGGGCGATGGAGCCGCTGTGCAGGAGCTCCTGGATGGACATGGTCTGGGCCGACGCATAGATGCCGATCATGCCCAGGACGAAGGCCACGCCGCCCACGCCGTTCAGCACGAGGGCACGGGTGGCGTTCTTCTTCGCCTCGTCGGTCTGGTCGTGGCCGATGAGCATGAAGGAGCAGAAGGTCGTGATCTCGAAGAAGAAGTAGACGAAGGAGATGTCGTCCGCCAGCACCAGGCCGTTCATGGCGCCGAGGAAGCCCACCAGGAAGAGGAAGAAGCGGGGCTGCCGGCTCTTCTCCAGATGGAGGTGCTCCTCGTGGGCCTTCATGTAGGGAATGGCGTAGAGGCAGATGAGCGAGCCGACGATGGAGACCACCAGGACCATGATGATCGACAGGGTGTCGACGTAGAAGGTCTGCGCGTTCGTGTGGTGCGCCTGGAACAGCTCATAGAAGGCCAGGGCCACGATCTGGAAGCCGAAGATGACCTTGAGGAGGCCGTTCTTCAGCCGGAAGGCGTACCAGAGGATGACGCCGAGCAGAGCGAAATCGAGCAGGGTGATCAGCCCGCGCACCGGGATCAGGAACAGGGACTCGGGAGTCGTCTGCGATGAGCCGTGCATGAGCAGCGCCACCGCCGCCGCCGCGGTCAGGGCGCAGGTGCCGACTATGACGGCCCCGCGCAGCAATCGCGTCGGAACGATGTAACAGGCCAGCCCACCCAATATTGGGAAGACGATGAGGAGAAAGAGCAGGGTTTCCAACATGCGGTCCTCACTTTGAAGTTATCGCCCCCCGGAAGGATGGAGCCATCCTTCCGGTCGGAGGACGAAAGGCGACGCCACATCGCCGATCGAACGCCGAATAAACCTTTTTGAGGATGCGTCGGAATCAGCCGCCCTCGACGAGCGAGGAGCCGGTTCCAGATTGTTTTGAGACTGGAGCAAGGTCGTGGAAAACGCCAGAAAAGTCAAGAGATAGCGTGAAAATTCACGTACCTGCGTATGTATTAATCATTTCAATAGGGTATATAGAAATGGTTTGATGTGCCAACTGATTCTTCCCTGCCCAGGCAAGGGCTGCGTAAGGTCGATACGGGTCAAGCCCGCGTTCTCGACGCTCAGGTTGACCTCGCCGCTCCGGCAGGCGAGGCGCGAGACGAAGTGGTTCAGATGGGGGAGGTGCCCGACGAGGAGCACGCTTTCCGCATCCCAGGCCTCCTTGAGCAGCGAAAGGGCCTCGTCCGGCTTGCCCATGGGGTTCAGGGAGTCGTGCACGGCGAGCTGCGCGGCCGGGTACTCCAGCTCCCTGGCCACGATGGCCGCGGTCTGGCGGGCTCGCAGCTTGGGACTCGAGACGATCAGTCCCGGCCGGACGCCGAAGGCGCGCAGGGTCCTGCCCGCCTTGGCGGCGGTGTCCGAGCCGACAGGTGAAAGGGGCCGTGCGGGGTCGATGTCCTCGGAGAGGCATGCGCCGTGTTGCATGAGGTAGAGTTCCATGGGCCACCCTGGTACAAGCGTCTCGGATGCGGGGACGTCCCCCCTGTCCGCACATCATTGCATCAAAGCGGCGAGCCATGCAACGTTTTCCATATATTTGTGAGTTTTGGAACCAGAGACCTGCTTCCCTCTCGCGGCGCGCCTTTCTGCGCACGGCGGCGGTCTGCGCGGCCGGGGCGGCGCTGCTTCCTCTGCCCGGTCTGGCCCGGGCCGCCTCCGAATCCGCAGCGGCGGCCAACAAGGGACAGGAACTCCTACTTGCGGGACGCTATGCGGAGGCGGAGCAGCTTCTGGCCGAAGCGGTCGCGGCCGCTCCGGAGAACGAGTGGCTCTGGGGACTGCTCGGAAAGGCCAGATTCTTCGGGGGGAGACCGCGGGAGGCGCGCGAGTGTTTTCGACACGTGCTGCGCCTGCATCCGGGGGACGTGCAGGCGCGCATGATGCTCGAGCGCATCGCCATGCACGCCCTGCCTCCGGCGCCCGTCGGACAGAGGACGAGCATGCCGCAGCCCGCGGAATCCGAGCAGCGGGCCGCGGCCGAGATCGCTGCGCTCCGGGCGGAGCCGGAAGGAAAGGCGCGTCTGTCCCGGCTGGTCATCGACCCGGGCGGACCGGCCGCTCCCGACCCGGGACTGCATCTCGCCCTGCGGCTGCAACGGGCACTGCGGGACGCGGCGCCCTCCCTGCGCGTGGACCTGACACGATCGAACGGTCTGAGCCTGCCGCTGTCCGAGCGCGCCGCGCTGCCCGGGCGGCAGTGCGCCGACCTGCTGCTCTGCCTGCGCGTGGCGGTGGCAGGGCAGGGGAGCGGAGCAGCCGGAAGTGCGGAGTTTTTCACCTGGGCCGAATATCCTTCGTCGCCTGCAGCCGGGATCGTGGCCGTCAGGGAGAACGCCCTTTCGGCTGGACGGGGAGCGGTCGCCTCTCCAGGGCCATCCGTCACCGAGCCTCTTGAGCGCCTTCTCCAGAGCCTCACCGCGGCTCGTTCGCGCCGTGTCGCGCAAGCCCTGCGCGGCGTTTCGGCGGAAGGGCCGGGGAGTCAGGGGGCCGGGCTGCAGGCCGCGAACATCTTTCTGCTCGGCCTGTGCCGGGTGCCGGGAGTCCTAGCCGTTCTGCCGCCGGATGCAGGGGACGAAGCGCAGGGCAGCGGACAGATCGGGGCCCTGGCTGCTCGTCTGGCGGCACTGCACAAGGGGGAGGGATGATGCTCGCATTCGTCCTGGCCGTCGCCTGCCTGCTCCTCTGGCCCCGGACTGCCGGGGCGCAGGATCCCGAGGACCAGCTCGTGCGGGCCGCGGAGTGGGAGGCGAGGGGCCAGCCCGGACGCGCAGCCGAGGCCTATTCCAGGGTCCTGGCGGTGCGCCCCCGCGATCCCTACGCCCTCTACCGTCTCGGCGTGCTGGATTTTCTGGCCCGCCGCTACAGTGCGGCAGCCGGGCGTTTCGATGCCGTCCTCGCGGTCGATCCCGAGAACCTCCTGGCCCTGGCCATGCGCGGCATGCTGGCCCTGCAGACGGGGCAGCGCGACGCGGCGCGGCGCGATTTCACGCAGGCCCTGCGCCTGGATCCAAACGCGCCCCTGCCCGGCCTCGGGCTGACCTTCGTCCTCCTGGCGGACGGGAAAAGGGACGAGGCCCTGGCCTGCTTCGAGCGGGCCAGGAAAGACGCGCAGGACGATCCCGGCCTGCTCCGGCTGTGCGTGGAGCTGGCCCGGGCCGAGGCCTTGCCTGCAAATGCCCGCGTGGCGCAGGACGTGCTGGTCGAGTTGGCGCCGCGCGATGCGGGGGCCCTGATCGAACTCGGCTGGTGTCTGCTGGCCGTGGGCGAGCAGGAACTGGCCATGAACGCCTGGCGCCAGACGCTTCGTCTTGTGCCCGGAGAGGCGGGGGCGGTCTTCGCCCTGGACTGGAGCCTGCGCGAGGCGGCGGACCGGGCCGATGCCGCGGGCGACACCGCGCTGGCCGCGCGTCGGCGGCGTGAAGCGGACGACTTGCATCGTCCCGGGCCTGCGGCGTATTGAGCCGCACAAACGAGGCGGTCACCGCCTTCGAAGGAGTCGGATACATGTCGCAGACGATCCGCGCAGCCTTGGCCGCGCTGCTGCTCGTTCTTCTCCCCGCCGCGCTGTACGCCCAGGAGACGGGTGTGACGCATTTCTCCACCGGTGAGTCGGCGGACCTTCCCCCCTCGCCCGCACCTGCACAGGTGCCCGCTCCCTCGCCGGAGCAGCCCCAGGCCGCGCAGCCGGGAGCGATGCAGGGCGAGACGCCCGGACAGGCCGCGCCCGCGGCGCAGGCCCCCGGGCTGGTCCAGGCTCCGCCGACGTCGGCCGAGGGCGAGGGCGGGGCGTACGTCCAGCTGGTGAACGACGGCCGCATCGACTGGCAGGCGGGCATGATCACGGCCACCGGAACGGGCGCCCCGCCGCCCTACGTGAGCAGTCCGGCCCAGGGCCGGGCCATGGCCGTGCGCGCGGCCGAGATCGTCGCGCGCAGGAATCTCCTCGAGACGGTGCGCGGCGTGCGCGTCGACGCCGACGAGGCGGTGGGCGAGGCCATGGCGCACAACAGGACTGTGCGCTCCCGGCTCGACGGCGAACTGCAGAACTCCCGCATCCTCGAGACGAACGACCTGCCGGACGGCAGCGTGCAGGTGCGCGTGGGCATGAGCATGCGCGGCCGGTTCGCGGACGCCGTGCTGCCGCGAAGCGTCATGACAGGCGCCGTGTCCGTTCCGGCCGCATTGCCCGCGCAGACTCCTCCCGCAGCTTTTCCCGTAGCGCAGGCTCCGGCAGCTTCCGCGCCGCAGGCGACCGGGCAGGGCCCCGCGCAGTCGTCTGCCGCGGGGCAGGCCGCAGAGGAACAGGCCGCTCCCAAGTCCGCTGCCGCCTGGACCGGACTCGTGGTCGACGCCACGGGCGTCGACGCCGATCCGGCCATGGTCGTGCGCATCGTGGACGAGGAGGGACGTCCGGTATACGGCCCCTCGGGCGTGGACAGGCGCGTGGTCGCGGAGCAGGGCATGGCCGCGTACGCCAAGAACATGGACGAGGCCATGCACAACCCGCGGGTGGCCGGCAATCCTCTGTATGTGAAGGCCGTGCGCGCCGACGGGCCGCACGGCACGACCCTGGTCCTCACGGACGCGGACGCCACGACCCTGCGGGACGCGGCCGCGCGCCGCGACATTTTGGGGAAGTGCCGGGTGATCGTGGTCCTCAAGTGATCCGCACGGCTCGGAACCTGGCGCGGCAGTTGGCATCCTCCCGGCCCTTGCGGGCGATGCCGCGAAACAGTTAGTCTGTGCTTCACGACATGGCCCGCGTCGTGCGCGGTCCGAAAACCGAAAGCCCAAGGAATGAACGTGTCCAAGTCCTTTTGCCGCCTCTGCGCCGTCGCTGCGGTCTTTCTGGTCCTCCTGTCCTCGGCGGCCGTCTGCCGGGCCGACACCGTCACCGTGACCATCCCGCCCGACGCGCCCGAGGCCAAGGCCCCAGCCCGGGACAAGATCCTGGCCAAGGCCTTCGTGCAGGCCGTGCAGCAGAAGGCACGCGCCATCGTCGGGGTCGAGCTGCCGCCCGCCCGGCAGGCGCGGCTGGATGCGTTCCTCTCCGACCGCGCGCAGAGCCTGGTGCAGAGCTATTCGGAACAGTCCTTCCAGACCGGGCCGGACGGCGTGCAGGCGGTCTATGACGTGACCGTGGACCGCCAGGGCCTGCGCCGCCTCCTCGAGCAGACGGGCGTGCTGGCCACGGCGCGCACGAGCCAGCCGTACACGCTGTCCATGCTCGGCAGGGTTCCCGGCGACGCGCTCGCCGGGCTCGAGCTTCTTTCTGGCCTCACGCGGCAGAGCGGCGGGATGGGCGCGGACGTGCCCGCCCTGACGATCCAGCCGATCACCGGCGGCTACGCCGCGGAGCTGAAAAGCGGCGGCGACGACTGGAAGGCGGGGGGCGAGTCCCTGGAAACCGTCTGGCTCAGGGTCTGGGGCAACTATTTCAGCCACGAGCACACGGCCGTGGTCGCAAGCAGCGGCACCACCCTCGTGGTCAGCGGATGGAGCGCTGCGGATGGAGCGCAGTCCTTTGCCCGCAGCCTGGCCACGGCCCCGGGCGTGGGCGACGGCTCCACCCTGGAGCAGGTGACCCTGGCTCCGGAAGGCGTCTCGGCCCGCTTCCGCGTGCGCATCCGCGACCGTCAGGCCCTGGAGGGCTTCCTGCGCGAGGCCACGCAGGGCCGGGGGCTCACTTGGCAGATCGGCGGGGAATAGTGGGGCAGGTCTGAACGGCGCGGACCAGGGAATCGAGACCGCGCAACGACGAAGGGCCCCGGACG
>NZ_ATHV01000005.1 GCF_000422205.1 Desulfovibrio sp. X2 | reverse complement strand
TGGATGATTTTCATCCAATTAGCATGCTGCCCCCACAACTTTGGGCGCCTCATGCCGCCCTCGAAAAGTCAACAGGGATCTTCGGCACCACTTTTCGTCGTTTCCAGGCTAAAAAACCGTATTTCTACAGCATTTTTTCAAGCGGCGGGGCGTCGCGCAAGGCCTTTTGCCCCCTGTTTTGACCCTGTTTTGACCCTGTCGTCGACCCTGCCCAAACGAGTACGAAGATGAGGCGTGGCAGCTTATACCGAACTCCCAAAAGTGCCCTCCCCCTAAACCGAAACAGGGATTTTCTTAGCCTCGGCGCAACGGGGGCAGGCGCTGGGCAGTTCAGATCCGACGGCGCGCATGGCCCACCCTGGGCCGACATGGGCGGAAGAAAGCGGCGGGGCAAGCCCAACTCCCTGCTCGCGGACAAGGATTTCTTGTTCCAGACGCGCTATGGGAAGCAGAAGAGGAGAGCCCTGGACGGGGTCACGGTGTACGTGACCAACTCTCTCGTTACCGCCAACCTGCCCAACGAACGGGGCTGCCTCTCATTATGCAGTTACTTTCCCCCCCATCAATCTTTCAAACAGCTTGTCGAGATACCTGTCCCTGTCGCCCTTCATGAACAGCACGTGCATATCCTCGAGCTCGTCCTGTGTGTTATCCCATTTCAGTTGTGTGTATCGCGTCCAGGAAAGGATGAAGCTGTTGAGGATCACGGTTGGGTCCTTCAAACGTTGCTCGACATCCTTGATCCGCTTGTGGAACAGAACCTTCTCGCTGGCGGGGCCTTCGTGCAAAAGACCGTGCGGCTCGATGAAGGTGACGTACTGTTTCCCGCCAATCAGCATCCAAAGAATGAAATCAGGGTGGAAGTTTCCCGCCTCGAAGAATCCCACGCCTTTACCCCGGCTCATGTTCCTGAGCAGGAAGAGTTCCATTCCTTCCTTTTCCAGAGCGGCTTTGTGGCCGTCGCACCAGCTCTTCAGATCGGTGACAAACTGATATTCGCTCTCGTTTAGGGCGACAGGCAGAATGGTGATTTTCCCACCTGGCCGGACATGAAAGAGCGGCTGGAACAAGTGCTTGCCGAAATTGCAGGCGTTCAGATCACCAACCTTCAGCAGATCATCCTTCTTCTGCTCCAAATCCTTCTTGATCTGCTGAATCCCCTGGATGATCTGCTCTTCATCGCCATCCACGATGAGCTGGTAGAATTCCTCCTGCGGGATGTTGTCATCATCCGGCGTCAGGTCGCGTAGCTCCAGACGCGGTTCGATGTATTCCCGTTTGCGATAGTTGTAGTAGTGATCGCAGTACCGCTTCAGAAGCTCTGACGCCACCTGCTGCAGCAAGAGCACGCCATCAAAGGTTGCCGGGTTCAGGCGAGTCTCGGGCAGGTAGAGGGTGTACCAGTTTGGGTCCCCCAACAGACGTTGGATGCCATCCTTGGTGATGTTGAAGTTGTACCAGCTCCGTTCGCGCTTGAACCGCTCCAGCTCGAAAAAGAGCGTGTCATAATCCAGCAGAGCCAAATGCTGTTCACGCAACGACACCTTGTCCTTCTGGGTCGCCAGGGATGTACCGCGTGACTGCATGGCCTGAATGCGCGGGTACCAGTCGGCGACTACCGTGTTGTGCGTCATGTAGTCCGGGATATCCCCGACAGTGGGAACCGCTGCATCTTTCTTGAAGTCGTATTCCTTGCCGTCAGAGGCCTTCCGCTTAGGGCGGAGGATTTTAAGCTTCTTGCCGAAGTCATAGGTGACATTCAGCGGGATGGTAATGATCTTGCGGCGCTCGTTGCCGGGTAGGCCTTCCTCTTTGAGGAACTCGCGGAACTTCTCCATGAAGTCGGCTTCGATGCCGAACACGTTGAGGGTTTCCAATTCCTCGATGAAGGTCGGCCGGAGCGGAGCATGGGAATGGCCGCTGCGCTTAAGGCTCCACTCATAACCCTTCAAGCGGACACCGCGCCCAAAGAGCTGAATGATTTGCGAGCCTTCCGAGCGTCCGACATGCATCAGGCCCATGGTACTGACGCGCCAGCAGTCCCAGCCTTCAACGAATTTCTTCGAGCCGATAAGCAGATTGACCGGTGACGTGGAATCTTTCACGGAGGCGAACATCGTCTCGGTAAAGTCACTGTCTTCCACGGTAAGTCGTGTGCCATTCTGTGCCGCCACTTCGGCCACGTGGTCGCACAGGCTCTTGGCATCACCGACGTTGATCAGACCGAAGGGCGTCTCGCTCGTGCCCACACGCAGGGCCACTTCGCCGGATTCGCCTTTGATGCGATCCAGTGACAAATGCCCGCCTGCGGCATGGTTGAACAGCCTGGCGAGAATATCTCGGTAGAGGGCTTCAACGGTTTCGCCGCCATTCATGGCCCGGGCCAGATAGGTAAAGGCCCCGGCAAAGATGTCGTTCCCATCCTTGTCCAGCAGGCCTGTATCCTGGCCTTTGCCGGTGAGGATCTCGTTCATACGCCGTGCCGCCGCTTGGCTGTTGTCGAGGAAGTCCGCAATGAACTGGATGATGAGCGCCACGTCGGTGGCCACGATCTGTTCATCTTTACTCATCTTGCCCGAGGAAACCGTGCTGCCGACAAAAACCCACAGCGGCTTTTCCAGATTGAACGGCTCGAAATCTTTTGCCTTTTCCTCATAGATGCGGAGCTGCTGATAGAACTTCAGCAGGCAGGCGGTCATGTAGATGGACTGGGTCTCCTCGAAGGATGCAGGCAGGTTCAGAATCTGATAATCTTTGCCGAATCCGTCCTCATAGAACCATCGGTAGGAGTAATCAAAAACGATCGTCTTTGCGTAGCTGTTCTCGAAGTCCGAGTTGCCCGAAGCCTGAACCGCCTGCTCGAAGGTGGCGGAATACTCGAAGGTGAACCCCTTGGCGCAAAGATCGGACCGCCGGGTGAACCAGACGCCTTCCTCCTTGCCGCTCATGCCACGATGCCCCTCGTCAACCAGAAGCAGATTCTGATCTCCAAGGCTTCGCGTGGCGATGGTGTTCGGCCCCTCCTGATCAGCCAGTTTGGTGATTTCCAGAACATCCACGCGCTCAAGGCCCTGGGCCAGGCCGAACAGGCCGCCACGTGATTGCAGGTAGCTGCCTGCAGAAATATCGCTCTCCCGAAACTCGGTAATGTGTTGCTCCGAGAGACGCTCGTTGGGCGTCAGCAGGATAACCCGGGAGAGTTCTTTATCCTTCCCATGCTTTGCGGCGTAGTGCCGGTATTGCAGCAGGTTGACGTGCATCAGCAGCGTCTTGCCGCTGCCGGTGGCGTTCTGTATGCAGAGCTTGTTTAGGTCATCCTCGTTGTAAGGCGGCACATCGGCGTAATCGTCCCAGTGACGGTTGAAACGCTCAACGAATGCATTGAGATCGGCGAGCATCCCTTCACGATTGCCAAAAAATCGGTCCAGGTAGATTTCAACAAAAATCAGGGTCAGCCACTGGTAATATTTCCATACCACTGGCCGGTGGCGTTTTTCGTTGATCGCCTGGGCATGTCGGACAATGTTCTGCTCATAGGTCAAGAGCATATCCCGACTGATGCGAAAGCCCGGGAAATCAGCCGTTGGATCGGCATAGCTGAAGAGCGGGCTATCGCCGAGATGGTGGTAGAAGAAATGCAGATTATCCTTGTCCAACCCTTCCAGTCGCGGATCACGGATGGGTTCGGCCAATTTGTGAAAGGGGCGAACCACTTTGCCATTTACCTTGTGTTCGGCAAGCGGATCAATGCCGAACAGGCTCACCAGCCACTGGTTGAGCAGCAGCTTGTTGCGGAATTTATGCTGTTTGGGGCCGCGTGAACGTTTCTTTGACATCACACCGCCCCCTTATGCGTTCTCGCCATTCCACATGCGCTTCATGAACTCTTCTTCGATGAGGCGGACCTTCCAGTCCTCGTCATCCAGCTTCAGATTGGGCAGATTGTTGCTGCCGTTGACGTAGATGGTGTCAAACTCGAAATCGCGGGTGCTGATGCGGTTCTTCTGGAACCATTCATCCAGCATCAGGTTGTCCTGCTCGATGTCGTCGGTGAGCTTGCGCCAGACGACCAGGACCTTTTCCCGCTGGCCATTGTTGGGATTGGCCGGGTCCTTGGGCACCCAGCCCTCGACCTTGCGGAACCACCACGGGCCGCCTTCGTCCTGCTGGATGCGGCCATCCACCATCAGCTTGGTGTGTTGGTCTTCGGGCAGCTCCGGATCGGTGATGCGCTTGAATTCAGCCCGGAAGGTCTGCGGCACTGATGTATGCAACACGCGCAGACCGATCAGATAGTTGAATGTCTCGATCAGATCGACCGCACGGGTGGCGTACTCGTCCGTCCCTGGCTTCTTGACATCCAGGGTGTAGGCGGTCGGATCGCCAAAGGCGTCAATATTGAGCAACGACTGACTACCCCGTGTCTCCACATCCAGCAGGTAGCGGAGCATGTAGTCTTCCTTGAGCGCCGGATTGGTCGCTACCGCCTTTTTACGCTGGGGGTTATGGTCGAGGCGCAGGTTGTTGAGCGTGTCCTCGTAGGATTCCAGGCGAATGTATTTGAAGCAGTGGGAGATGCCGGTATGGCAGGCAGTGGGTTTGCCGTCTTTCCAGCTTTCGGAATAGACTGTCTTGGCGATGCGGGGTTTCAGTACAGTGTCGAAATAGTTCCCCATTTCGCACAAGAGATACTTTCGCGTCTTTGTGTTTGTAAAGCGGATAGCTGCGTGTCCCGTGGAACCAGATCCAGCAAAGTAATCTAAGACCAGTTCACCTGGACTGGTTATCCATCCAATAATTCTTTGTAGCAATGCCAGACTTTTTTCATGAGGGAAGTCTGTAACTGTCCCTGACGATGGGATATCTAGCCAGTTATCGCTTACCAGCTTGAATGTCTGAGGAGGGACATAGTATTGAACCGTTTCTTCGTCATTTTTCCTAACGAAGTCAAGATCAATCCCTGCTTGAAGATTTTCCGCATACCACTCATCAAGGGACTTAGTATCTGATTCATTTTGGAGAAAGTGCTCATAGTTTTGACTAGCTTTTCTTGCTCTGATCTTTTCCCATCTCCATTGCCCCGTTTCCGGATGTTGTCCAAGCAGCTCATATCTCATTGTTGGCCTATCAGTGCCGCGCCAGAAGGTGTCCCACTTCCCCGGCTTTCCATTTTCGAGCAACTGATGAAGGTGGGGAATACGAGCTCCACGCTTATTAGAAAAAATATGGATCAAGTCGTGGCCAAGACTAAGTCTGCTTATGTCTTCAAATTGAGCTTGTACATTCTTTATTCCGCGACGAGCAACGACAGAGTTTTTTCGTTCGGCAAAAATTTCTTCCAACATTAATCTGGAACGTGCGGCTTCATCATCACCTATTTGCTGAAAATAAAGCCCCTCTCTTGACATTAAAGCCGATGCAGCGTGCGCACGATCAAGCATCATTGAAAACCAGCTAGACGCTTGATAACCGTCCTTGTATGGAAACTCGTCGTTCGCCGTGTTATAAGGTGGATCGATATATACACATTTTACCTGCTCTCGATACCGCTCCTTCAGCAGGTTCAACGCCTGGAAGTTCTCCGAGTGAATCAGCAGGCCATCGCACTGCTCATCGAGGTTCTCAATCGACGCCACCAGCCGGGCCTTGAAGTTGTCATCGAAAAAGCGTGTATCCAACACCAGCTTGTTGTTGGCCTTGAGGAACTCGACCCTCAAAGGTCGTGAGAAGCCTGGATTGTGTAGATCGGCCTGGATCTCATCGATGGCGAACAGCTTGATCCACTCTTCACACTGCGCATCAGAGGCCGCCACTTCTGCATAAAGTTCCTCGGGAACCCGGTCGAGGGTGATGCAGTAGTTGGTTTCAATAATGAACTTCTTCTTGAGCCAGAGCTTTTTCTGAAAATCCTCAAGCTGGGCCAGAAAGTCGATCAGCTTGCCCGCGATCTTGCGCAGCACCTTGATCTTGGCCAGATAGCTTTCGACCGCTGGGGCTTCGGCGTTTTCAATGTCATCGAGACGCATGACCTCGTTCTTGATATAGAAGTCTAGCTCCCGATGTAGGAAGCCGCCCAGGTCCTTATGGATGAAATAGTCCATGGTGTTGCGGGCGGTGTACTGGTTCACGTACTTGGCCAGCACGGGGCGCTTCTTGTCGCTGTCGGTCGGAGCGGGGACATTGAACAGACGCAGATATTCCGCGATCTGTTTTTCGTGTTTGCCACCGGCGGCAGCCATGGCCTGGAGACGCTCCAGAATGGTCTCCACCGCCTCGGAGTTGCGTTTGTCCCGCCAGGTGTTTTCCTGGCCGGTTTTTTCCGGGTCGGGCCGGTATTCGAAATTGACGACCAGCTCGCCGGTTTCGGTCAGGGCGACGGGATTTTCGGCATGCAGAATGAAGAAACGCTTGTTGGCTTCGGAGGCCTTGACGTTGCCGTGCTCACCCTCGGTGGCCTCGACGACGCGAAAATGGACCTTGATCGGGGAATCGTCCTCGGCACCGAGCAGGATACCGATCTGATTCTGCTGCCGCAGGGCGCGGATCTCTTGCGCCTGCCGCAAATCGAAGGTGAAGTTGGAAAAATACTCGGCGCTCTTGATGTAATACTGGTCGGCGTTGGCCCAGTGCAGTTTCACTTCCTCGCCGTTGTACGGCACGGCAAAAGGCGCGGCCTTGCCGGGTGTTTCCCGGGTGTAATAGCGGCGGGAGATGAAGTCGCCGTCATCGTAGTAGCGCTCAAAGAAGCGATACAGGTGGTCATACACATCGGCCTCGGCGCTGGCCGTATCCTTGACTGCATCCAGCGCGGCTTTGGCCTTTTTGACCGGCTCGGTCTCCTCCGGATTGGGAGCGCCGAAATCCTTGGCGGTCTGAATGGCCTTCTCATAGGCGGCCTGCAGCTCGGCCTTTCGGGCCTCGTCCACACCACCGAAGGCATCCGCCACGATTTTCAGCAGATCGGTGCCGATGAAGTCCTGAACTTCCTGCGCCTTGGCGTGCATGATGCGGTAAAAGCCGAAATCGAGGTCCGGCTGGTCGAGCTGGAACAGCTCGGAAAGCTTCTTCAAAAGGCGGCTGCGAAGTTGTTCGGCAGATGGCATGGTTATCTCCTGATTCCTTAGATCACGCTCCACCGGATGGTGAACACCGGCGTGACAGTTGTTTTCTGTTGCATACGTTTTTCGAGCGATTCCACGAGGTGGTCGCGCTTTTCAGCAATCTCGTCCTCGATGTCGAAGATCCGCTCACGTAAGGTGCGTTTCTTGCGCTCGAGCTTGGCGATTTTTTCCTGTAGGCCGTGCTGCTCCTCAATGGTGGGAGCCTGGCGGCTGCGCCGTTGCAGGTCGCGGATCTGGCGTTTGGTATCGTCCAATTCTTTTTGAGCCGCCATTTCCATGTCCTCGGCCCATTTGTCGAGTTGGTCGCGGGCTTTGAAAAAGTGGCGGCTGTTCTCTTCCAGGCTTTTAGCTAGGGTCGCCCTGGCATGGCGCTCTTGGTCCCGCATGAGGCGTTCTTTGGCGGAATCCGGAACCGCGGCAATGGCGCGGACCAGACCGCTGCAATTAAACATTTTTTCGCAGGTTTCCTGGTCGATGTTGTTGCCCGCATCATCCATTCCCGAGAAAAGCAGATACTCCTCGGAATCAAACGAATCGATGTGTAGTTGCTGGAGGCTCAGCCAGCCGGACCGCCCCTTGAGGCGCTCCACCACGGCGATGCGGGTTACGTTCCCGGAAATATCAAAAACAACTTCAGCGGGCGGACAAGGACGCTTTGAAGCCTCATGGATGACGTGTTCCCCTAGTGGGTGGCTCAGGCGATACAGGTATTCGCCGGGCACGTTCTCCTGAGTTTTGGAAATCAGGTGATAACGACCGTGTGAAACATGCGCGACCGGGCTGTTTTGAAGAGTGAAGGAAAAGCTCTGGTCGTCAAACTCGGCATGATTTTGCAATGTGTGCCGGGTGACGGCCCAGAATAAGCGGCCAATACGGTCGAGCCGCTCCTGAGTTCCAGCCAGATTCACTTTCAGGCGGTCGTGTACGTCCTCGTCGAAATGCTCCAACAACATCTTGCGGGTGTCGCGCATCTTGGTCTGGATCTGTTCGTCCAGTTCCTTCTGCAGCTTCTCGAACGCGGACTGAATTTCTTCTTCGCTCCGACACCCTTGGTAGATTTCCAGGATGCGGCGTTCAAAATCCACACCGGCTTCGATGGAGCCGAGAACATCATCACTGGCACCGAAGACGCCGGTAAATAGATTGAATTTCTGTTCCAGCAGCTCATGGACGCGCCGGTCGGCCTCGTTGCGCTCGTTGAGGAAGTTGATAACGACCACGTCGTGTTTCTGGCCGTAACGGTGGCATCGACCGATCCGCTGTTCGATGCGTTGAGGGTTCCAGGGCAGATCAAAGTTGACGATGGCCGAACAGAACTGAAGGTTAAGGCCTTCGGCACCGGCCTCTGTCGCAATCAACACGCTTGCCCGGTCACGGAAACGATCAATGATTGCCGCTCTGAGGTCCACCTGACGAGAGCCGGTTGCCCGACCTGATACTTTGTTAACGGCAAGCCACTCCTGATAAATCTGGCCGGAGGCATCATCCTTGTTGGTGCCATTGAAGGTCAGCACCTGATCGGCATAGCCGTTCCCTTCGAGGAAATCTTTCAGCCAGTTCTGGGTTCGCCGGGATTCTGTAAAGATGACGACCTTCTTGGCCGCGCCCATTTCCTCCATGGCGTTGAAACCGATGACCAGGGCTGTCAGAAGCGCCCTGGTTTTTGTGTCGATGCCGAGGCTTCTGGCCCAGCGGATATAGTCGGTCAGCTCGTCAATTTCGGCATTGAGCTTTTCCAGATCGACCTTCTTGACCTGCGGCTCAAGCGCTTTCTCTGGCATCGGGGTTTCATCGTCTAGAGATGCATCCTCCTGGTCTTCAAGAATCTCATCGAGAAGGTCGTCATCAATTTCTTCACCGGAAATCAATAGATCCATAGCGCTCGCATTCTGCTTGGCTTCGTCCATCAGTTTCAGCAGGCGGTCACGCATGATTTCAAGGGTTCCGGCAACGGCGTGGGGCGAGGAGGCCAGAACTTTTCGGACAAGCAGTATCAGCAAATGTTTCTGCCCGGATGGGAGCGCATAGGTTTCGTCACGCATGAGATAGCTGGAAACTGCCTCATACAGTTTGTGCTCCTGCTCCGTGGGCTTGAACGGCCGGGTAATGAGTTTGCGCTCGGTGTAGCGCACGAATTCGATGACCTGGCTGCGGAGCGAACGCCAGCAGAATGTGCCCAGGCGTTCCCGCAGGCCGGAAATATCACCGCCATAGTTGATATATTGCGTTCTGAAAGATGCCAAGTCACCAAACAGCCGGTCATCGATCAGGGTCGAAAGGCCATAGAGTTCGAGCAGGGAGTTTTGCAGCGGCGTTGCCGTCAGGAGCAGCTTTTTGCGATCTTCCGTTGCCCAGCGGATACGCTGGCCCAGTCGGTTGCTTTCCCGATAGGCATTACGGAGCTTGTGGGCTTCATCAATAACCACAAGATCCCAGGCAATCTCTTTGAGCTCTTCTGCCCGGCTGGCGGCAAAGTGCATGGAGCAAATGATGATTTGCTTGTCCCTAAACGGGGTTGGAACCCCCAGCTTTTGCTGATCCTTATAAGTTTTTGCATCCAGAACGATGGATGGCAGATTGAATTTTTCGGAGAGCTCCAGCGCCCACTGCTTCCGGAGCGAAGCAGGACTGATGACCAGAATGTTCCGTCTGCGTTCTGCCCAGTATTGACATAGTACAAGACCTGCCTCGATGGTCTTGCCAAGGCCGACCTCGTCAGCGAGCAGCACACCCTTTGAAAGGGGTGAGCGTAATGCGAAAAGAGCTGCTTCAATCTGGTGAGGATTCAGGTCTACGCATGCATCAAACAACGCACGGCCAAGGCGGTCGACGCCGGAGCCGCCGACCCGGCTCAATTCATGCGCGTAATAGCGTGCATGGTAGTCCGTAATCATTCCCCGAACCCTTCTTATTGCGATTACCCGCGCCGCTAGTCTTCACCCAATCGTCACGTGGATTTTTTCAAATTTCCAAGGGCAGCCATGGATGGATGGGCATCGCAGATTTGTCACCCAATGGTAACCGATATCACTGCTGACACCGAGGCGCCTGCCTATCTGGTGACGGGTGACCAGAGGTCTTCCACCCTAGCAAAGGTGGTTCTCATCCGTTGGACAGGTTGACGGCCACAAAAGAATGTATCTTTGCCCCCCGAGTGGACGCAAGGCAGAGAGTATTCCCTGACCTGGCGAGTCCGCTCCAGCATATACTTCGTCCAGCGGCCCCCCGTCCAGGCTCGAAAGGGACCGACGTTCGCTGCAAAGCTTGATTCAATAGACAATCCCTATGCGGGTTTCGTGGCGGTTTTCGCAGTGAATGGCGTAAGGAAGGCGGGCTGGTCGGGCATAGCGCTCCTCCTATTCCTTAGATATCATGAAGGATAGGCCGAGGCGACAGGAGGAGAACCCTCACCGAACGACCGACCTAGCGGCGACTTCCTTGACCTGAAAAAACCGAGTCCACTAGGTCCCGTCGACATTTAAGCAAGCCAAATTGAGATCGAAGCAATGTGGAGAAATGAGAGGTACGACGAAGAGAGCTTGTCGTAACGACTTGCGATCCGTCTGAACTGCTTCAATCTACAAAACATACGCTCGATCAGATTTCTTTCTCTGTAAAGATATCTATCGTATTCTCTGGGTGCGTTGCGATGCGAACGAGGCTGGATGACCGGCTCTGCGCCCATTTTCTTAACTTCAGCAGCAATCTCGTTTGAGTCATACCCTCTGTCGGCGATCACACAGTCTGCTTCTTGTCCATCAAGCAGCAGCAACGCGGATAAATGGTCAGAAGCATTTCTAGGAGAGAGAATAAACAGGGTTGGACATCCCAATGAATCTGTTGTAGCATGGACTTTCGTTGAATACCCGCCTCTTGACTTTCCGATTTCCTGCTCAGAGAGCCCCCTCTCCACCAGATGCATTTTGATGTGCCCGAACAATAGTGCTATCGAGCATAAGCCATTCTGTTTCGGCATCAACGGCAAGAGTGTTGAATATCATCTGCCATACACCATTCTTTGACCAACGGATGAACCTTTTGTGCACAGTTGCCCATTTTCCGTAATATTCGGGCAAATCTCGCCACGGAGCCCCCGTCTTCGCAATCCACATGACAGCATCAATAAAAAGTCGATTGTCAGCCGCCGTCCGTCCTCTATCTCCCTCTTTTCCCGGAAGTGCATCCTTGATTTTGTCCCACTGGTCATCCCTAAGAGCGTGTCTTCGCGTCATTGCTACCCTCCTGAAAAGAAGGATAGCCCAAATCCAGATTAATGTCGACAGGCTCTAGGTCCACGACGAGGGGAGCATGATCGGATAACTGCCGGGCCTTGTCCCCTGCAAAAACATGCTCACCCGAAATAGAAACGTAACTGGAGTTCCTGATTTCGAAATGTCCGGTCACGAAGGCGTGGTCCAGACGTTTCTCGCCACCAGGTTTCGTGGCATTTCCTTTGTAGCTCCAACCTGCACCCGGTAGTGCGTGCTGCCATCCAAGTCGAACCATGCCATGAAGGCGGTCGCCATACTTGCTCGGCGAATAAGAGGGGTCGGTGTTCAAGTCCCCTATTATCAAAAACGGCCGCGACACTGTGTCCCGGGCCACGGTCATGAGCCAATCCCAATAAGTTGCACGGATGCCCCGGTATATGGACTTGCTGTAGTCTGGAACCCGTAGCCCCAAGATCTCGAGCCCAAGGGAAGGGATATGGACGTGCAGGGCATTTGGAGGGGCGGACGCATGGACTTGGGGAGCCACAATTCTCCCCTTGCGCAGGATCGACTTGGAAACAATTAGTACGCTGTTCTCGCCTTTCGTGTGCAATGTCGATAAGTGGTGCCAACCCATTTCGCTCATCAAAGGAAGGATGTCCTCCCTTCTAGGCTGGCGAACGTATTCGGTCAGCACGACAACATCCGCGTCTAGAGCGGAAATTGCCGCGACAATTGGTTTGGCACGCTTGAGAGGGCCTACCCCGGCCCGATGATTAAGATTCCAAGTTGCAATTTTCATTTATTGTTTCTCCTATATCAGAAGGATAGTCGCATAAAAAGTAACAAGAGAACACAATTGGTTTCATCGTAAGTTGACAGAGAGCTTTTAATGGAATTTTGACCATTGACTACGACGAAATAACCTTGTGGGTGTTCTTCTTCATCATAAGTGGTCACTACAAGAAATCCTCCGACTTGTTGAATACCTTTGGCTCTCGGAAACAAAAATAAATCTACCGATATATATTTCGCATGGCCTTCCCCTTAGAGGGTAATGCCACGCACATATGGCTGTGATTGTGCACAGTTTTGGTCACTTATCTAGGCTTGTTATAAAAGGGTATTTCCAGCCTCAGAGAGATTACATATTGGCCACCTTCATTCTCCATGATATTATTTAAACCATGGATTCAGCGCGAAAGGACCCAGGAAAAAAGCGTCCCAGCAAGACGCTCTACCTGGATAGCCCCTCACAAAACGCCCTGGACTTCCTGAAACAGCAGGTTCCCAAGGGCGGTCTGCGTTTTTCAAATTCGGTCCTGTTCCGCGAGATGCTTGAGCAGCTAAGAGATAGGCCGGAAGCCATGCTCGACATCGAGCGTCATCCCAAGAGGGGGCAGGACAAGGGGAAGTTCATCTGCATCCCTTTGGCCGCGGAAGACATGGTCGTCATCGAGGAACTAGACTCCTACTATCAGAAGAATGCCGCGGTCCGGCATCGCGCCCGGGACCGGGTACCCAAGTCCCAGCGACTCCCCATCTCCCAGCTCTACGCGAGCTTCGTGCGGGCTCGCGCGTCCGCCCTCGGCTGGTCAGACGAATAATCCTTTAAAATTTCAGCTTATCTTTGGGTTCTTTTTCCTTGTTGACAATACACAACTTATCTGTGTATTTTGTAATCAAACAAGGAGCAGAAGCGATGCCCGTCACAACATTTGCCCGGATCAAGACCGCGAGGGTGATGATGGCCGAAGGCCAGGCACGGTTGGTCGTGGCCATGGAGCTGCTGCACGACGTTTTTTCGCGGCAGATCTCGCAGCTGGAAATGCCGATTTCCGTGATGCCCAGGCTGCTGGATTATGCGGGCGTCACGGACTTCGGCGACCTGCCCGGGAAGATTGTTCGTCTGGAAACGGATCTGGAAGGAGAGCCGCTCAACCTGGCGGGCCCGAGCGACGGACAGTGGCTTTTTCGGACAATCCACCCGGCCCAGAGTCCGGCTGTTGTCGCGGCATGAGCACGGCGGAAGGTCATTCCCAAACCGACCTGTCAACGTAAGGGGGGACAATGGGATCCCGCAACCTGAAGTCGCTTGTTGATCAGATCTGCGCACATCGTGCAATCAGGACTCAGGCGCCCGGCTCGCGCAGGGCCGCGGAAGTCACGGCGCTCGAGGCGCTGGGCTGCATCCCGAAGCCCAAGGGCCAGGGTCTGGAGAACCTGCTCGCGATCGCGGGAAAGGGAAAGGTCGGGAAGCGGGCGTTCGACGGCCTTCTTCTGCCCAGGGGGCTGGTCATCGATTACAACGACAAGGCGGCCATCAAGACCCACCGCACGAACATCATTTTCATCGAGGTCAAGACGACGGGACGGGAGGGTATCGGCATGGACTTCCAGGGCTTCTACTTCAGCATGAGCGACAACGAGATGAAGGCGGCCAAGGCCCTTGGGAAGCGCTATCGCTTCGCGTTCCATAACCGCCGCACGGGGCAGACCATGCTGCTGACGTATGCTCAGCTCATGCGCCGTGTCCGCGCCCGGCAGGTCAGTCACTCGATTCTGATCTAGGGCAGAAAGAACAATGGCTGGCACGCCCGTGGATTCACCACGCGAGCATGCCAGCCACCCTACGGGCAGGTGCGGACTGGTGGTTCAGCTCGAAGGTGCTTCCTTCTCGCGCGCACCCTTCCTGGAAGACTTGCGGCTTGGCTTCTGGATGATTTTTTTCGGAAATTCGAGCTTGCCCTCCCTTTAGCCCAGTCATTTGGGAGACTCTTTAACAGAAGTCTGCCAAGTTGTTTCCCACCGTGTTCCATTGCTGTTTGACGGAAAATCTTTACGCGCAACTGGATTTTTTCTTTTAGCTGTGCTATAAGGGTAACAACACTCCGCATTCGGATGGGCTTTTGCCTATCCTTGAGGATAAGTACCCCCACACTGCCCGGCGCAATGCGCCTGTTGCCTTTTCTTCACCTTGGCTGCCGCGCGTGGAATTTCCGCGCCTCGTGGTCAGCCGTGCCCTCCTCGATACCGCCCATCGGGCGACACCATACCGCCGGGACGCATGGGAAGCGTCCCGCAGCGGCAGCGTTGGCGGTATCCGCCGCCGGATCATGACTTTACCGACTTTACGCTGCATGCCTTTGGGATTTCCAGCGCCGGGCTTCTGGCTCGTGCACTGGCTTTCGCAACCGTCAGGATGGCGCAGTCCAACCTGACGGTTGCAACGCGCACGACGAACATGCCGTATTTCCTGGATTTCCAGGACGCCTGACAACATTGCCGTCTACCTGACGGCCCACTTCCGCATCCCTTCCTTTGCCGTGCAACTGCCTTTCGGCCGCACCCTGTGCGGCCAGGGCCGGATGCTCGCCGTGTCACACGGTCGCCCGTCATACGCTGCTGCGACGGAGCCCTTGCCGCCTTACGCGGGGAACAGTCTATCTGTTCCGGCTCACTTCCCACATTGACCAGCCGGCACTGCGCCCAGCATCCGCTGGGGCACATCAGCGAATTCGGGATCCTGGCATCCGCCAAGCCGACCATTTCGGCTTCACCACAACCATACGCATGGAGGTGCGATCATGGCTGGAAAATCGGACAGCCTTCTCTACGCCTTGCGCCGCGCCAGACTTACCGGCAGCGGTAAGACCATCACGAACAACAAGAAGAGCGCGGAGCTGTTCGTCCGCGTGCTGCGGGAGCTCGGCTACGGTGTGCAGAAATGGACCAACCTGACCAACCGCCATGTGGCGGACGCCGTCCAGTATTGGCAGGACCAGGATCTCAGCCCCGGGACGATCAAGAACTATGTGGCGGGCATCAGGTCGGTCTGCCGTGCCTACGGCAACGACACAATTCACCAGGATAACGCCGCCTTCGGCATGGAACGCAGGGTGTACGTCTCGAACAGGGACAAGTCCCTGGCCCAGGATGTCTACACGCAGGCCGTGGCCACGCTGCGGGCATCGACATCGGAAGACCGGCAGCGGATGGCCTTGTTGCTCGAATTCCAGCGAACCTTCGGCATGCGCGTCGAGGAATCCATGAAGTTCAACCCGATTCGCGACGACGAAGGGGAGCGTGTGCATATTCACCGCGGCACGAAAGGCGGGCGTCCCCGATGGTGTCCCGTGCTGACGGATGGGCAGCGGAACCTTCTCGACCGCGCCAGAAGCAGCGGGTTTTACAGCTCGCCCGCAGCGACGATCATCCCCAAAAACCACTCGGAACGCACCTGGCGGAATACCGTCTACGGCCTGGCGCACGATCTGGGCCTGACGAAAGCGCAATCGGGCGCGACCATGCACGGCCTTCGCCATGCCTATGCGCACGAACGATACGAAGGCCTGACGGGCTTCAAGCCGCCGGTGCTGTTTTCCGCGAAAGACGATTACATCGCCCAGGCCCAGGTAGTGTCAGGCGACACGTGGCGGGACCGCGACCAGCTTGCCCGCGCCGTCATCCGTGAAGAGCTCGGCCATTCCCCGGACCGCGCGGACATCGACGGGCAGTACCTGGGCAGCGCCGTGAAGTAGGCGACAGAGGCGAAAGACAAAGGAAGCGCGGCCC